>QFOI01000375.1 GCA_003241175.1 Pseudopedobacter saltans | reverse complement strand
CGAAACTTAAACAACCTAAAAATAAATATTGTCTAAATGCACAACAGGTAATTGGTTATTTTTTCCTGCTTTTCGGCATTGATTAAAGTCAACTCAACATTGCTCTCTTGTAACTGAACTTTTAACAAGTCATTCCTAGCTATTAAGCTATTTTCTTCCAAATGTTGAAAGTCGACTACTCGTTGCTTGGCAGTGACTAGGTTTTCCTTGACTAGTCTAATAGCGGCCTGTGTTTTGTACAAATTATAGTAGGCATCCACTACGTTTTGGGCAATCAGGTCTTTATCTCGTTCTACATCGTAACGAGTAGCGTTTTGCAGAAACTCGGCAGATTTTATACCGTTTTTGATAGTACCTCCCGCAAAAATAGGATAACTAGCGGAAACCATTCCGTACATAGCTTGGTTCACATCGGGCACAGATGTTCCACTACCATCATTTGAGCTACTGGCGTCCGTGTATTTTAAATTAATGGTAGGCTTGTTTATCCTAAGGTAACTTCCACTCGCACTGATATCAGGCAATTGGTTGTTTTTTGCACTTTCGTAATTGGCAATAGCCTCCTTAACCTTAGCATTGTCAGCTTTCAAGGATTTGCTACTCTCCAATGCCAACGAAAATGCCTCCTTAAGCGAAATATGCCTACTTGCATCCTGTGCAGAGACAAGACCAGAAGTCATCATTAAGCATAACCCAATGAAGAGTCGTTGCTTTCTTTGTTTATTGAATACCATATTTTAGATATGCTTTGAGAATAAATTTTAAATTTTTATTGAGTCCCTTTATTTCCTTTTCTGATACATCAGCCATTGGATTGGAAGAATTGTTCAAGTCATACTTTATCATCGTATGAAAAAAAGTACCCGTTGTAAACTGCATTACAAATTCCGGGTCAACTTCTTTGTTAAAAATTCCCTTTTCAATACCTATGTTGACATTTTTTGTAATGAGATTTTCCATCACCCTTTTCAAAATTGCTATTTTAGCAAATCGGAAACCGTCATGTACCAATAAAGTCGACTGACGCAACATGAGTCTAAAAAAATTCTGCGACTCATTGGCCAACCCTAAAAAACCATCCACAAACAGCTCCAAATTGTATAGTGGTTCACCTTCCTTTTGCAACCCTTCAATTTCTACCCATTTTCGTTCCAGTGCTTGTAGATGTCTAGTAAAAATGGCTTCCAAAAGCTTTTCCTTAGACCCGAAATAGTAAAAAATCATCGCCACATTAACTCCGGCTGCTTTTGCCACTGCTCTCACGGAGGAACTACTGTATCCAACATTGACGAACAACGCCAATGCTTTGTCCATGATATATAATTGTTTTTCGTTAAACTCGGTTTCCATACACCTCCCCCTATTTCGGCCTGCAAAGCTATATATTAGATTCAATTAATTAATCAATCGTTTAATTAATTTTTAAATAAAAATCAGACATATTGATAATTAAAATTTTAAATATTAAAATATTATTTATTTGATATAAAAGTCTAAAAAAATGACTGTGAGACACATACCAAATCAGAGTAAAAAACAGCAATAATTAATGCATGTTGCAACTTTCATCCTAAACTCCATTGTATAATTTTGGCTTTTTTTTAGGAAAAGACAAACTTTTTACATTAAAAAAATATCATTCCCTTACCTTTGCGCCCAAATTGTGGGAATGGTGTTTTTTCATGTCATTTCTGCAGTATTTCTTTAAGAAAAAGACTTAAATATAATTGTCAATTTATGGCTAATTCAGGTAAAATCTTACAAATTATCGGAGCGGTTGTGGATGTACACTTCCCTGACTCGGCTTCTTTACCGGAAATTTATTCTGCCTTAGAAGTAACCAAACCTAACGGTGAAAAAATCGTATTGGAAGTAGAACAACACCTTGGAGAAGACAGCGTACGTACCATTGCGATGGATGCTACCGAAGGTCTGGTCCGTGGTATGGTCGTTACCAATACGGACAAACCAATCATGGTTCCAACGGGAGATGAAGTTTTGGGACGTTTGTTCAACGTGACTGGAGATCCAGTAGACGGTATGGCACCAGTGAGCAAGGCTCATGGTAGATCAATACATAATCTACCTCCTAAATTTGAAGATTTGAGTACTTCTACAGAAGTATTGACTACAGGTATCAAAGTGATCGACTTGATCGAGCCTTATTCTAAGGGTGGTAAAGTTGGTTTGTTCGGTGGTGCCGGTGTAGGTAAAACTGTCTTGATCCAAGAATTGATCAACAATATTGCCAAAGGCCACGGTGGTCTTTCCGTATTTGCTGGCGTTGGAGAGCGTACTCGTGAAGGCAATGACCTTTTACGTGAAATGATCGAAGCCGGCATCGTTAAATACGGCGAAAAATTCAAAGAAAGCATGGAAGAAGGTGGATGGGATCTTTCTGCTGTACAACCAGAAGAATTAAAAGAATCCAAAGCCACTTTCGTTTACGGTCAGATGAACGAACCTCCTGGAGCACGTGCGCGTGTTGCATTGACGGGTTTGACTTTGGCTGAATATTTCCGTGACGGAGATGGCGAAAGCAAAGGACGCGATATCCTTTTCTTCGTTGACAATATCTTCCGTTTCACCCAGGCTGGTTCTGAAGTATCTGCCCTTTTGGGTCGTATGCCATCTGCGGTGGGTTACCAACCAACTTTGGCTACAGAAATGGGATTGATGCAAGAGCGTATCACTTCTACCAAAAACGGATCCATCACTTCCGTACAAGCGGTTTACGTACCTGCGGATGACTTGACCGATCCGGCTCCTGCAACGACTTTCGCGCACTTGGATGCCACTACTGTATTGGACCGTAAGATTGCCGATTTGGGTATTTATCCTGCGGTAAGTCCTTTGGAATCTACCTCTCGTATCCTTTCTCCAGCTATCGTTGGTGAAAAACACTACGAATGTGCCAATAGAGTAAAAATGATCCTGCAACGTTACAAAGAATTGCAAGATATCATCGCCATCCTTGGTATGGACGAGTTGAGTGAAGAAGATAAATTGACAGTTGGACGTGCTCGTAAAGTACAACGTTTCTTATCCCAACCATTCCACGTAGCTGAACAGTTCACAGGTTTGAAAGGTGTTTTTGTAAGTATTGACGATACTATCCGCGGATTTAACTCTATTATGGATGGAGAAGTGGATGAATACCCTGAAGCAGCATTTAACCTTGTAGGTACATTGGAAGATGCAGTTGAAAAAGGTAAAAAATTATTGGCTGAAGCGCAAGGATAGTATTTCAATTTGATACTTTGATAACAGGTAAGTTTGATAATTAATTATCAAATCACCAAATCACCAAATTAAAAGAATTATGTTACTTGAAATATTGACACCAGAAGCGAAAGTATACAGCGGAGAAGTTTATGGCGTACAGATGCCAGGACAGGATGGGTTGTTTGAAGTGTTGGAAAACCACGCTCCTATGGTGAGTGCCTTGGCAAAAGGTAACATCAAAATCCTAACTACAAAGAACCTTTCCAGTGGAAACCACGAAACGATTACCATTGATGGAGGATTTGCAGAAATCCTAACCAATAAAGTAACGATTCTGGCAGAAGGAACTTCTTCTAGTAATTAGTTTTTGGGACGATATTAGATCCGGATTTTGATATAATGTTTGTATCAGAATCCGGATTCTTGTTTTATTTTATTTAATCTTTCAATATGGATATCCAAATAGTTTACAAATATTTCGACGATTTCACGCAAACACAAAAAGATCAGTTTGCTGCACTCGAAAACCTGTATCAAGAGTG
>QFOI01000374.1 GCA_003241175.1 Pseudopedobacter saltans | reverse complement strand
AAGCGGATGTACCATATACGCGCGTAATAGAACACAAACATTTTGAAATGTTTGGAGAAGATGTGGACGCATGCCCAAAGACCATCATATCCAAAGAATTCTCCACTGAATGGAAAGATGGCATGGAACCTTACTATCCTATCAATGATGTTGAGAATAATGGACTATATCAAAAATACAAGGCTTTAGCAGATTCAAACAATCAATATATTTTTGGAGGTCGTTTGGCTGAATACAAATATTATGATATGGCTCCAGTCGTAGAATTAGTATTGAATCGTTGGAAGTAATATTAAAAAATATCAATTAACAAATATAATGGAAAAATCATCAAAAATATACATTGCTGGCCATAATGGAATGGTTGGAAGTGCAATCAAAAGGCATTTAGAAAAATTAAATTACTCTAACATTGTTGTTAAATCCTCAAAGGAGTTGGATTTAAGAAGGCAACAAGATGTTTTTGATTTTTTTGAAAAGGAAAAACCTGAATATGTTTTCTTAGCGGCAGCCAAAGTTGGAGGTATTATAGCAAATGACACTTATAGAGGTGAATTTATCTACGACAATCTAATGATAGAAAGTAACATTATTGAAGCGTCTCGGATCAATAATGTGGTGAAACTTCTTTTTTTAGGAAGCGCTTGTATCTACCCTAAAATAACTGAACAGCCAATAAAAGAATCCTATTTTTTAACTGGCATATTAGAACCCTCTAACGAGCCATATGCAATTGCGAAAATTGCAGGTATCAAATTATGTGAAGCTTATAGGGATCAATATCAGTGCAATTATATCAGTGCGATGCCTACCAATCTCTATGGTATAGGAGATAATTATCATCCATTAAATTCACATGTTTTACCTGGTATTATGAGACGTATTCATGAAGCAAAAATTAATAATTTATCAAACGTCACTATATGGGGATCTGGAACTCCAACCAGAGATTTTTTATATGCAGATGATTTAGCCGATGCTTGTATTTTTTTAATGGAGAAATACGATAGTAAAGATTTTGTCAATATCGCATCTGGCTATGAAGTAACTATAAAAGAGTTGGCAGAAACGATTAAAGATGTTATTGGTTATGAAGGACAGTTGGAATTTGACATAGCCAAACCAGATGGGACTCCAAGACGTGCAATGGATGTTACATTTCTTAAAAAACTGGGTTGGAGTTACAAAACGAATTTAAAAGAAGGAATTTCTAAATCATACGAAGACTTTTTAGCAAACAATTATTCCTAAAGATAAATATTACATTTTTTTATAATTAAAATTTTGTAGTAATTCACTGATAAATCTAAATGTTATGTCAATAAAAAAAGCATTAATTACCGGTATTACTGGCCAAGACGGATCTTATCTAGCCGAACTGTTATTAGAAAAAGGTTATATGGTTCATGGTGTTAAAAGAAGATCGTCTTCTTTTAATACACAAAGAATAGATCACTTATATATTGATCAACATGAAAAAAATGTAAATTTTAAGTTGCATTATGGAGATTTGACAGACTCTACTAATATCATTCGGATTATTCAGGAAATCCAACCGGACGAAATATATAACTTGGGGGCGATGTCACATGTTAAGGTTTCCTTTGACTCTCCAGAGTATGTAGCTAATGTTGATGGAATCGGAACCCTTCGGATTTTAGAAGCAGTACGCTTGCTTGGTTTAGAGAAAAAAACAAAAATATACCAAGCTTCTACCTCAGAGTTGTATGGAGGCTTAGAAGAAAATAAAAATGCTGCAGGTTTTTATGATGAAAATTCTCCATTCTATCCAAGATCTCCATATGGTGTAGCTAAAATATATGGATTTTGGATAACCAAAAATTATAGAGAGGCATACAATATTTTTGCTTGCAATGGTATTCTATTCAACCATGAATCGCCAAGAAGAGGGGAGACTTTTGTTACCCGAAAGATAACAATGGCTACCGCAGCAATAGCCTTAGGAAAGCAGGAATGTCTTTACCTTGGTAATTTAAATTCACAAAGAGATTGGGGACATGCAAAGGATTATGTAGAGGCTATGTGGCGAATTCTGCAACAAACGGAAGCAGATGATTACGTAATTGCGACTGGTACGACTACTCCTGTACGAGAATTTGTACTTAAATCATTTGCACAAGTAGGGATTGCATTGGAATTCAAGGGTAAAGGCATCGATGAGAAAGGATACGTAGTTGCATGCAGTAACCCCAAATATCAATTAGAAATTGGAAAACAAGTTGTGTCTGTCGACCCTATGTATTTTCGACCTACGGAAGTTGATTTGTTAATTGGAGATCCTAATAAAGCTATAACGAAACTCGGTTGGAGTCCTAAATATAATATTGAGACTCTTGTCGAGGAGATGGTAGCCTCGGATATAAAAAATTTGGAAATCGAAAACCTTAAGTTGGAATGGGAAAAGAGAGAATCTGGTAAATAAGATATTAGAGATAATAATCTATAATAAGCATAATTTTATAATAATAAGAATAAAGGCATTGCTTATTATAGATTTTATGTTTGTCCACACTCCCATTTTATAAAATTTACTCACCATTTTATAATATCAAAGTACATTTCTCCAAATTTTCTTAAATGAATGTAATTAAAAATAATCCTATTTATAAAAATTTTATTGAGGGAGATAGCTTATCTAAAAAAGTAACGAAGAATATATTTTTATCCTTCCTTATAAAAATACTTAGCATTGCTATAAACCTTGTCTTAATTCCAATTACTATAGACTATGTCAATCCTGAAAAGTATGGAGTATGGTTGACCATAAGTGCATTAGTTACTTGGTTTAATTTTTTTGATTTTGGATTAGGAAATGGTTTAAGAAATAAATTAGCCGAAGCATTATCATTGAATGACAGGGTAAATATGGCCAAAATCGTCAGTACTGCATATGGTACGATATCCCTTGTTTCTGTTGTATTGCTTATTGTACTTTTAATTCTAAATTCTTTTATTGATTGGACTAGTATTTTGAATCTATCAAAACAGTACTCTAGTGAAATCGGATCCCTCATAAATGCCGTTTTAGTTTTTTTTACTTTACAGTTTATTTTACAGTTGATTAACCCCATTCATTATGCATACCAAAAAGCCGCTAAAGTTTCTGGCAACTATCTGTTAGGTAGTATATTGTCATTAGTAGGCATTTTAATACTGAAGCGAATATCCACTGGTAACCTTCTATATTTAGGAATTGTATATTTCTCTGGTAATATCATTGCTTTACTTATTTCAAATGCAATATTTTTTTTAAAAAACAAAGATCTACTTCCATCCTTGAAAAACATGGAAAAAAAAGTTGCAAAAGCTATTTTGAATCTAGGTGGAATGTTTTTTATTATACAAATAGCTAGTCTAGTACAATTCGAATCAGTAAATATTATAATTAGCCGTTATTTCGGTCCCATTAAAGTGACAGAATACAATCTAGCCTACAAACTTTTTAGTGTAGTATCGATGGTTTTTGGGATACTACTAGCTCCAATATGGAGTGCAGTAACTCAGGCAGCGGTTACCCATAACTATGAATGGATAAATAAAACGAAAAGAATACTACTCTATATTTGGGTAGCACTTGCAATTGTTACTACCATCATTTATTTCTTATCCCCTTGGCTATATAAAGTATGGTTACATCAAACAGTAGAAATATCGCGATTAACTAGTTTAGGGGTGTCTTTATATGTTCTAGCTATGGCATTTGGCCAAATTTATGTTAGTATTCTTAATGGATTAGGAACGTTAAAAACACAAT
>QFOI01000025.1 GCA_003241175.1 Pseudopedobacter saltans | reverse complement strand
ATCATTGTCAATACTCAACTTAACACCTTCCAATTCGAACAATCTTGTAAACTGTTTGATCAAACTGTTTTTGGGTTCAGTCAATATGGAACGCAAAGTTTCGATATCCAAAGGATCCAGATGCGTCACCACTGGCAAACGTCCTAACAATTCTGGAATCAATCCAAAAGATTTCAAATCTTGTGCATTGATAAACTGCAAAAGGTTTTTCTTCTGTTCTTCTTCTTGTTGCTTGTTCACATTGAAACCAATAGAATTTGTATTGATGCGTCTAGCAATGATTTTGTCCACACCATCAAACGCTCCTCCACAGATGAAAAGGATATTTTGGGTGTTGATTTTGATCATTTTTTGTTCTGGATGTTTACGCCCTCCTTGTGGTGGTACAAGCGCTTCTGTTCCTTCCAACATTTTCAGCAAACCTTGTTGTACACCTTCGCCGCTCACGTCACGCGTGATGGACGGATTGTCCCCTTTGCGTGCGATTTTGTCTATCTCATCCACGTAAACAATTCCTCGCTCTGCTGCTGCAACATCGTAGTTACAGGATTGCAAAAGACGAGTCAGCATACTTTCCACGTCTTCCCCAACATAACCTGCTTCTGTAAATACAGTTGCATCCACAATAGCAAATGGCACATTCAACAACTTGGCAATACTTTTTGCCAATAGCGTTTTACCCGTTCCTGTTTCCCCTACCATGACAATGTTGGATTTTTCTATTTCCACATCATTGTCAGATTTCTTTTGGGTGATACGTTTGAAATGGTTGTAAACGGCCACAGACAGTACCTTTTTGGCATCTTCCTGACCGATAACATATTGATCCAAAAACTTTTTAATTTCTGTTGGTTTTCGCATGGTAAGCTTTGAACCAGAAGTCGCACTCGCTACGTTGGACGTAATTTCCTGTGCTATAATCTCTTGGGCATGCTCCACACAATTTTCGCAGATATGTCCTTCCAAACCAGCTATCAAAATCTTCACCTCATCTCGCGAACGTCCGCAAAAAGAACAATGTAACTGTGACGATTGCTTTGCCATATAATTTTCCTTTAATAAAATTTGCGGTGCAAAGATACACCAATTGCCTCGACTAAAATACAAAGACACGTTAACGTACAATAACTCCCATATTGTTATTTTGCTTTCCTCCAAATTTTCTTGGATAGAATGAAAAGGAAAGCATGAAATATTGTCTTAAACCATTAGTAACTGTTGTTCCAATATTGTTTTGGTTCGCAAAGTTGGTGATGTTTTTGTTTTGTCGCAGAAGATCAAAAGCGGTGAATTTCACTTCCACTTTATCTTGCATGAATCGATATGTCGAGGTTGCATTCCAAATAGCGGCATTTGTCTTATTAGTTGATGCTTTATTGGTCTGATAGTTGAAGTTGGAGGAGATATTTAAGTTTTTGATAACAGTGTAGGTCGCATCCAAACTTGTGGTGTTGTTTTGGATTTTTGTTGCCGTTTCGTTCTGGGTGTTTTTAGTATTGATTATCCTTTCTCCAATAGTCATGTTAAAT
Source organism: Pseudopedobacter saltans (assembly GCA_003241175.1). Taxonomy (GTDB): domain Bacteria; phylum Bacteroidota; class Bacteroidia; order Chitinophagales; family Chitinophagaceae; genus Rhizosphaericola. The sequence continues at coordinate 16,397 of QFOI01000025.1, read as the reverse complement.
TTATCTATGATAATAAATGACAAACTCACCCCATGCCCTAGTGTTTGATTTTTGGATGTTGTTGCAAACCCATTGATAAAACTAGGAGAGCTATTGATGTTAAAATTAGGTGTGTACTGTGCTTGCAACTGATATTTGGTTTTGAATTTGGTAGAAAAATGGATGTCTCCATTTAAGCTAAAGTTTTTGGCACCGTCTCCATTTAGCAAATAGCGAATACTTTTACCAGAAGCATCATACACTAAACTATCTATAACGGCATTTTGAGCGCTTGACCAATATCCATTGAGTTGTAATCCGTACCCGCTCTTCGCCTTTTGATTGGAACGGTCAATGGATAAATTATAGTTGATGGATTTAGTTTTGCCGGCTCTAAGAAATGGGTTCCCGGATACAACACTATATCTATTAGATGAGTCAACAACGGGTGCCAATTGATCAATAGTTGGCAGGGATGGACTAATGTTAGCATTTAAATAAGCATACATCCAGTATTGATTGTTCTTCTGTTTGTTAAAATTAATATTGATGCTTGGAGTCCATAAAGAGTAATTTCGATCTATGTTTCTATACAGTAAGCTCGATCTATTATTTTGATCAATCCAATTATGCTCGATAGAGGCGTTTATATATAGCCAATAATAATATTTTCCGTAGATGTTTTTGTTAATACTCTTAGATAAAGAAAATCCTGGACTATAGTTAAAATTGGAAAGTGTATTGTCATAAGTCAGGTAATTATTATCTAGATAACTATTAGTCAATGTGTCTAAATCCTGTACATGATTGTTTTGTGTATTTCTGCTGTAACTAATTCGGTTATTTAAGGAAATGTCTATGTTATAAAAGTTATAAATGCCAAACAAAAGTTTCTTAAACCCGTCATAACGGAGATATGCGTTAGTGCTAAGATTTTTACTATTGTTGTTATAGTTTCTGATGATAGTACTAGAAGGAACTGTATCAACAAAAGAGTGAAATATGTTGCTTGTTTGGGTCACTGAATTATTGTCGTCATAATTGACATTAAAATTGAGACTATAGCTAGTAAGAGGATTGTTCTGCTTATTATAGTCATTTCTGGAAACGAACCCTCCGATGTTGACATTTTTACTGTTGCTGTGTGTGTTGTTTAATACGTTATTGGCACTGATAGCGGTATCATTTCTAAAAATATTATAATTGGATTGACTATTATTGTCGTTGCTTGAATACTCAAATTTGGAGTTGATGTTGACATAGTCTCCATATTGTTTCCTACTGTCGTAGTTGAGGTTGATCTGATGCGCATTTGTAGAATTGTCACTGTTGGAATTAGATATGCTATGTTGATTGTAGGTGATGAGATTGTCTGTCTGGTCGGTATTGGTAAAGACATTTGTTTTGATATTGGAATAACCATAATCCCCTGTAAGTCGGGTATAAAATCTTCCATTATTGGCTTCGTTGAAACTATGTTGGTATTTGGCATTTGCCCACAAGTTTTTCTTAATACCACTCACATTTGGATCACTGTAGGAATATCTCCAAAAATTTTGCTTGAATGTGTTTTCTAAAAAAGCACCTGATCCAATGCCACTTGTTCTATTGGTGTTGTCCGTACCAAACGCAATACCATATTGATTTTTGGGGTCGTAGGCTTGTATTACTCCTGAAGCATCATATCTCTTGTCTGTGCCGTAGCCTGCAGTGACTTTCCCAAACAATCCATTTTTTTTATCGGCCTTAAGTTGAATATTTAGACTATAAAGAGAATCTTTTTTAGCAGGATCCTGGCCTTCAATCTTGGTTGGATCTTTTTCTTGATACAGTTGTATTTTTTGAATCGCGTCTTTAGGTAAATTTTGAGTCGCTATATTTGTTTGACCACCGAAAAAAGGTTTTCCGTCCACCAAGAGTTTTTCGATTTTCTTTCCATTCATCGTTATAGTTCCATCAGCCCAAACGACCATTCCTGGAACACGTAAAAGCATGTCTTCAACTACTGCGTTGGAGTCTAGTTTGAATGCGTCAGGATTGATTTCCAGTGTATCGCCATTCATTTTGATAGGGGCAACAGCCTTGACGACAACTTCTTCTAAATTGCTACTATCAACATGCTTTAGATTGATGGTTTTAAGATCCCAAAACGTATTGGAGGTATCTAAGGTTATTTTTTGTGAAATATATCCGGTGAATGTCACCATTGCATACATCGGTGTTTTTGGAGGTAAATCCTTTATATTGAATTCTCCTTTATAGTCTGCGATCTGAAAATTAACCAAAGAAGAATCTTTTGTTTTGTATACAACCACACTTGCGGATTGTAGTGGAATATCATTAATGGAGTCGTATATTCTTCCTTTAATATAGGATTCTTGGTTTTGAGCTTGTGTTACTATTGCAGTCAGACACAAAAATGTAAGTAGTAGTAGCTTGGATTTTAATAACATTATTTCAGCTTGACTCGTATTATAATATGGTTGTCATTTTTGGTCATTTTGTTCAAATGCGCCTTAAAAGCAGGTGAAACATGTGGATCAGCTAAGAGGTTTGTTTTCTGCTGTAGGATTGTTTCGGCATCGGTAATGGTGTAGACATAGTCTTTGTCTTGGCGAGATATAGAGTTAAAAAGATTAGGAGGTAAATTGCATATACTACTATCGGAAGTCAACTTGTCCAGACTATAAACCATATTGTCCATCAACAAGAAACGTTTAAAACTGTAAGCAGGTGTTGCGGTTCCGAATATAAGATATTTGCCATGCTCTATCATGTCACGAAAATAGGAAATGGCCTTATTGTTTTTCTCCTTGTATTTTTCAAAATCAATATTGTTGTTGAAACGCAGAGAACTGAAATCTGAAGGCATAACATTAGCCATGGGAAATACAAACCTATATCGTTCTACTAACGTATCAGGCTTTAATTCGTATAGAATGGGAGAGAAGTCTAATTGAAATAGCATCGTATTCTCATTGGGCGTTGAACACACAGGTAAAGCAAGTACATAGTCTGCGTAGGATGACCAAAGCTTGGGTAAGTTAAGAAAAGGGAAATATTTGTGTTTTACTTTATAGTCTGGTCCATACTGCACTAAGCGATAGGCGACACTATCTTTATCATATTTATCGTAACTATAATTACGATAAATAAAGCCGCTATCGAAATAGGTGATGTTGTTGTTCAGTACGTAGCTTGGTGCGAATACTTTTTTTCTGGTTATCTCCTTGTTTAAGTAAACCCATTCAACTGAAACATATTTAGAGATGTCCTTTCCTTCCCAACGTTTGACAAGTTGTTGTTTTTTTGAGTTGGAAATCGTATAGTTTTTATTGTAACTGATTATCAATATAGCATTTTCAGAAGGAACGTATTGGAGGCTATTGATTTTGAATCGACTTTTTTCATTTTTGAATTTATATACGAAATGTCCTTGCTTGTCGAAGATGAAGACTGCATTGTTGGCGTTGTCCATCATGGCAAAATGGTTTTTCCCTACTATGAACCAATAGTAATTATCGTATTTGGATTCTTTGGTTGTTTCAAGAGGAATAAAATCGATACTGTCTATGAACTTGGAAGCTTTTATTCCTGGTGCATTTTCGGGGTCGGTGTAGATCTTTATGCCATCTTGAGACAGCAATTGGAAAGGACAAAATACATACATTAATAGTATGGTGGCAGCCGTTATTAGTTTGTTATGCATTTGAGCACAGTTAATTATTTAAATTTTCTGTGACTAAAGATATGGCGTGTAATTTATAAGCTATTGTTAATGTTTAAATTTATAGTTGTTAATAGATTGTAAACGAAAATTAGAATAAATAAAATAGCCGTCTAGAAAATCTAGACGGCTATTTTATTTATTTACAAAGCAAATTATAGTTTATCCAAAACCTGATCTACAATACCATATTGGACAGCACCTTCAGCATCCATCCAATAATCGCGGTCAAAGTCTTTCAGTATTTGTTCAACTGTTTTACCACAGTTTTTTGCAAGTATTTCTGCACCTAACTGTTTGGTTTTTTCCATTTGTATTGCTTGGATTTCAATATCCGCCGATGTCGCTTGGAAATATCCTCCAATACTAGGCTGGTGTATCATGACTTCACCATGAGGATAGATAAATCTTTTACCTTTTTCACCAGCGCTTAAAAGGATAGATCCCATACTTGCCGCTAGTCCCATACAAATAGTGCTTACAGGAGATTGTATCATTTTGATAGTATCGTAAATGACCATACCACTTGTAACAACTCCACCGGGACTATTTATATAAAATTTTATTTCCTCACCTGGTTTGTCCGCATCCAACAAAATCAATTTTGTTACAACTTCACGTGCAGATTTATCATCGACTGGTCCCCACAGATATACCGCCCTTTTTTCCAAGAAAAGCTTTTCCATTTTCTTAGCCAAAAGTGGAGTCATTTCTTCCTTTGAGGATTCTTTTTCTTTTGGTTCGTCCTCTTCTTCGTCATCGTTCATCAGAAAGGGAGACTTATATAGTAAACTCATTTTTCTTAATTTAATTAATGGATTAATTGACAACTTATTTTGTTCAATAAGTTTGTCTCTTATTCAAAATTCTTTAGTCCTTTTTTGCTTTTCGAGGATTGGTCACCAATACTTCATCGACTAATCCGTAAGCTTTGGCTTCATCCGCAGTCATCCAAAAATCGCGGTCTCTATCCGCTGCAATCTGGTCTGGCGTCTTGCCACAATTTTGGGCAATGATTTCGTCCAATTCTGTTTTAAGTTTACGTATTTCCTTGGCAGTGATGGCAATATCAGAAGCTTGTCCTCCAATAGCACCACTTGGTTGGTGTATCATGATGCGACTATGCTTCAATGCGCTTCTTTTACCTTTGATACCAGAGCTCATCAATACAGCTCCCATGCTCGCTGCCATGCCGGTACAGATGGTTGCCACATCGGGGCTTACAAATTGCATAGTGTCATAAATACCTAGTCCTGCATATACACTACCTCCTGGGCTGTTAATATACATCTGTATGTCTCTGTTACGGTCTACACTGTCCAAAAATAACAACTGAGCGGTTACAATATTAGCAACGTAATCATTGATGCCTTCACCCAAAAAGATGATACGGTCCATCATCAAACGACTAAAAACATCCATGCTTGCTACGTTAAGTGGACGTTCCTCAATTATATAAGGCGTAAGATTAGTAAACGATTGACCATAGTTATGTAAGGTTGCCCCGCTTATTCCCCTATCCTTTATAGCAAATTTTTCAAATTCCTTTCCTAAATCCATAGTATACATTTTATGGGGTTGAAGATATGATTTTTTATTATCGGAAAACAATGTTTCAAATATTGTGCAAGCTATTTTTACTGACCTTTTGGCAGAGAAAAGTGTTGTTGTGGCTGTCAAATAAAGTAACAAGTACGGTTGTGTAATGTCAACCGTACTTGTTTGTATTTTAGAAGAGTGTTATTTGCCTGCTTGTAAATTAACATGGTCACCCAAAAGCCCAGTCACTTTATATGATACGTATGCTGCACTGTTGTTGTCTGCTACAGGAACGGTTACACTATTGCCAACTGAAATATTAGGAGCTATTATGTCGGCTTTTTGGATGATGTTACCGCTATTGTCGTAATACATCACGTTGATGTGAACTTTGGCTAAGTTACGGTTATTGATATTGTGCACTACCAACTTAACCCCAGCAACACCGTTGTTTTGAGATTTTGGTTGTACTACACCCACGCGCACGTATTTGGCAATCTCCTCGGTTGTTCTGATTTTGTTGACTTTCGTGTCTTTTGCACTGTCTTTTACTGGTTTTGGTTTGGGTGGCTGTGGTTCAATATTGTCTTGGGTGTTGTCTATGTTTTGCGCTGCCATTGCGTTTTGCAAACTGTCAACTTTGGCTTTTTCTCTTGCTGCTAATTTTGCCTTTGCAATTTCCAGTTTTTTCAAAGAATCACTTACTCTACGATCCGCTAGGCGCTGTTGTTGTCCTAGTGTATCATCATTCATGGCTATTGACTTACTGCTTGCAAAACCATTAGGTCCATCCACGACAGTTGAGTCATTATTTTGAGAAAGGCTATCAGATTGTGCACCAGGTATTGATGGTGCTTGTTGGTCTTTGTACCATTGGTATCCAAAAAAGACAATAGCAACAAGAAAAAGTAATCCGACAAGTACAAAAGCGCCGGAATTACTGGGTTTCCCATTTTTCATTTCTTCCTCATTTTCCATATCTACAAATTCCGTTGTAGATGGTTTTTTTTGTGAAGGGTCCAATTCAGGTTCTAGGGGAAGTGTAGATGGCAGCTCCGCATCCTCATTTTTGCTGAAAGGAGAATCTTTAAATTCTTCTGTTTCAAATATTTTATTAGTAGAAGATAGTTCTGGCTCCAAGGGAAAGCTGTTGTCATCTGCCGGTTTCTTCTTACTAAACGGCAAGTCTTCGAAAGGTACAATGTCATCTTTCTTTTCTGAAAGACGTTCATTGAGATTGGGCTGTCTTATTTCAATTTTGGGAGCAGGTGGTTGTTCTGAAATACGAGGTATGTCAGAGGATGCAGCTTCTTCATCTGTAATTTCCACCATTCTATGATCAGCTGTTAACCTATATCTTTTTTTAGGTTTGGTTGAGAGCGCGTTAGAGTTTTGGTCGCCATCTTCTGCCTTAGGATTGGGAGTTTCGATAAGATTAAGCAATCCGGGTACTTCGTCGGGAAAACGCCAAGCAGCACTTTGCCCATCAATCCAAACAAGATCGGAAGACCGCAACCCTATTTTCCTGATTTCATCCAAAGAATATGGACCTATCTCTTTATTGTCTCTTAGTACTCGGTAAAAATTCATGGTCAACAAACCTATTTTCAGTCAAAAATAGAGAATTTAAGCACTTTTATTAAAAAAAATAGCATTTACCTACATTTAAAATTGAATAAATAACGACTTTACCATTAAATTGCGACCGAAGTATACGCTCAAAAGTGTTTTAAGAACCGACTAAAATTGGTATCTTTGAAGCCTTGTGCTTTGGCGCATACGATTTCAATAAGTTAATACAATTCATGGACGAAGAACAAATTATACCAGAAGAAACAGGCGATCACGATCGTCTCATTCAAGTCAATATTGAAGAAGAAATGAAAACCGCCTACATCGATTATTCGATGAGCGTTATCGTTGGACGTGCCTTACCTGATATACGTGATGGTTTCAAACCAGTGCATAGAAGGGTTCTTTACGGTATGAACGAATTGGGTAACAATAGCAACAAACCCACTAAAAAATCGGCTCGTATCGTTGGAGAGGTGATGGGTAAGTTTCACCCGCATGGAGATTCCTCTATTTATGATACACTAGTACGTTTAGCACAACCATTCACTATGCGTTATCCGCTTGTGGAAGGACAGGGTAATATGGGAACACAGGATGGTGATCCTCCTGCGGCTATGCGTTATACCGAAGTCAGATTGGACAAGCGAGCAGAATCCATGTTGGATGATATTGATAAGGAAACCGTTGATTTTCAAAACAACTTCGACGATTCTTTGCAAGAACCAACGGTTTTGCCTACACGTATCCCTCAACTATTGGTAAACGGATCCAGTGGTATCGCGGTAGGTATGGCAACTAACATGATGCCACACAATCTTACAGAAGCCATCGATGGTTGCATTGCATACATTGACAATAAAGATATTACCATTGAGGAATTGATGGAATATGTGAAGGCTCCAGATTTCCCTACCGGTGGTATTATTTTTGGTATGGAAGGCGTCAGGCAAGGTATGCTTACAGGACGTGGCCGTGTGGTTGTCCGTGGTAAATATACTATTGAAAGAAAAGATTCAGGTCGCGAAAAAATCATTATTACCGAGGTTCCTTACCAGGTTAGTTTGGATGCACTTACTGATAAAATTGGTCAGTTGGCCAATGACAAAATTGTTGAAGGTATTGCTTATGTCAACAATGAAAGTAGTCAACGTGACGGCACACGTATAGTCGTTGACTTGAAAAAGGATGCAGTTGCGGAAGTTGTGGTCAACAAACTTTTCAAATACTCTGAACTACAAACAAGTTTCGGTATTAATAACATCGCTATTTCCAAAGGGCGTCCCAAACAGTTGAATCTTCACGATATCATCAGCGAGTTTGTAGAATTCCGTATGGATGTGGTTACACGACGTACCCAATATGAGTTACGCAAGGCTAAGGAGCGTGCGCACATATTGGAAGGTTACATGAAAGTAATCGGTACGCAGCCCGATCTTGACAGAGCTATCCGAATCATTCGCGAAAGTGCCACTCCAGACGAAGCACGTACTGGTTTGATGGAAGCTTTCGAATTGTCTGAAATTCAGGCTCGAGCTATATTGGAATTACGTCTTCGTACATTGACAGGTCTTGAAATTGACAAGATCAGAAGCGAATACGAAGAGTTGATGAAAACGATCAACCACTTGCAGGAATTATTGGATAATGAAGGCATGCGCTATGATCTTATCAAAACGGAGTTGACTGAAATCAAGGAAAAATTTGGTGATGAACGTCGTTCCACTATTCAATATTTGGCTGACGAAATCAGCATTGAAGATTTAATTGAAAAAGAAGATGTAATTATCACTATTTCTAATCTTGGTTACCTAAAACGTACTTCTGCTACGGAATATCGTTCACAGAGCCGTGGCGGTAAAGGAAGCAAGGGAGTGAAAACGAGAGAAGAAGATTTTGTGGTGCATTTATTCGTTGCTTCTACTCACGATACGATGATGTTCTTCACAGAGCAGGGCAGGTGTTATTGGTTGAAGGTTTACGAAATTCCAGAAGGAGATAAAACAAGCAAAGGTCGTGTTTTGCAAAATTTAATGCAAATTCCGTCCGATGATAAGGTTCGCGCCATTATAAATGTTAAAGATCTAAAAGACAAAGAATTCGTTGAAAGCCACAACATAGTTCTTTGTACAAAAAAAGGTATCATCAAAAAAACTTCTTTAGTTGATTTTAGTCGTCCTCGAGCTAATGGTGTCAACGCTATTACGATTAACGATGGCGACCAATTATTGGAAGCCAGAATTACAAATGGCAACAATGAAATCATGCTTGCTGTTAAGAGCGGACGTGCTATTCGCTTCCCAGAAAGTAAAGTTCGTGTGACGGGAAGAGGCGCTATCGGTGTAACGGGAATTGAAGTAGATGATGAAAAAGATGAAGTAATTGGCATGATATGTGTCAATAAGGAAGATACAGAGAAAACCGTTTTGGTCATCAGCGAAAAAGGTTTCGGGAAACGAACTAGGATTACAGATGACAACGGAGAAGATGTTTATAGAATCACCAATAGAGGTGGTAAAGGCGTCAAGACCATCAATATAACGGAGAAAACAGGTAGCTTGATTGGTATACTGGACGTTACAGAAAAAGAAGATCTTATCGTTACTTGCAAATCCGGAATAACACTTCGCACCGCAGTTTCCAAAATCAAGGAAGCTGGTAGGAATACACAAGGAGTGATCGTTATTAGAGTAGATGGAGACGATGCTATTGCAGCAATATCCAAGATTGAAGAAAAAGAAGAACCAGAAGAAACAATAACAGAAGGTGATACTTTAACAGAAACAGGAGATACTACTCCAGAAAGTCCAACAGACACAACAGAGGAAAATCCTAATGAAGAAGATAACCTTGAACCAGAAAAATAAACTTTAAAACAAACGAAAGAACATTTTAATTATGAAAAAAAGATTTATTGTACCAGTTCTTTTATTGTCATTGGTTAGCATGGGAGCCAGTGCTCAAAAGTATGATTCCACTAAGATGGCAACTTTGATTCAAGCAAAGAAATTTGCTGAAGCTAAGGCAGACATGGACAAAATTATTGCCAATCCAGAAGAAGCCGCTAAGCCTGAAATATTAGGTTTGCAAACTAGGGTATACGGAGAAATCGTTAATGATTCAACACTTGCAAAACAATATCCAGATGCTCTTGATAGAGGTTATAATGCTTTTGAACTTTTGCTGAAAGCAGTTCCTGATACAGCACAAGAAATGAAAGTACTTAAAAACCCATACACTTATGGACTAGCAGGGGTTAGTAATCTTTATTCTGCCATTTTCAATAAAGGTATTAAAGGTTTTAATGATAAGGATTATTTGACAGCATTTGGATCTTTCAAAAAGTCTCAAAGACTAAGCGTATTTTTTGCTGAAAATGGTTTGTTAGCTGGTGGTAATAGAAGTGCTATTGACACACTATCAACTTTTTATGCGGGTTATGCGGCTCAAGCATTGGCTCAAGAAAAGCCAGAATACAAAGACTCAGCGGTTTATTACTACAAAATTTTGTTGGATAAAAACATAACAACCGCTACTGTTGAACCAGCTTACAAATTCTTGGCATATTACTATTATAATGCAAAAAATACAGAAGCTCTATCTTCATTGCTTACAGTTGCTAAAGAAAAGTATCCTGATGGAAAAGAGGATTGGGATCAATATGGTGCTTCTTTGATTACAGCAGGTGCAACTCCGGCTCAGCTGATAGAAAAATACAACGCTGCTACCAATCTTAACCAAACTGAGTTAGAAACCTATGCTTCTGCGTTTGGTAAAGAAAAATCCGCAGCAACAGATACAGCTTTAAAATCAAAGTTAGTAACCGCTGAAATTTCAGCGTACCAAAAGTTATATGACCTTAATCCTAGTCCTTTGGTTGCATATAATGTTGGAACTTTGACTAATAGTAAGTTTGATGCTCTTGAAGATCAGTTTCGTGCATCGGCAGGACAATCTGCTGATTTAAAAGCTAAAAGAGCAGCCATAGAGGCCTCACAACAGACTTTGTCTGATACAGCGGCTGAATGGTTTACAAAAGCGTATACTGCTTTAAAAGCTAAAGCAGACAAGTCTAAACAAGAGGCATCTGTATACAAAAACACAGTAGCTTTGTTGTCAAACATTTACTCTTGGAAAGTTGACAAAGCTCGTGGTAAAGACACTAAAGCATTTGATAAGTATGATGCTTTGGCAAAACAGTTTGATGCAGAATACAATGCATTAAGTGCTGCTAAATAGTACAAGATCCATTTTTAAATACTTGACAAAAAAGTGCGATGATTTATCATCGCACTTTTACATTGTTGTTATGTTTAGTTAGTTATCTTTTTTAAAAATATTGTTGAAAAAGTCATGAACCCTATCAAAAAACACATTTTTGCAATACTGTTTATATTTCCATGGACTATTGGATTGTCTTACGCCCAAAATGTATCCACCGAAGCCTTGCGTAAAGCGGGAAAAATAAGTTCTTCCTCTTCTCCTCAAACTTTTCCCATACAGATATGGAATGATTTTATCCTGGTTGATGCTAAAGTGAATGGCGTTCAGGGGACATTTATTTGGGATAATGGACTTTCTTTTTGTGCGTTGGATTCTGTTTTTGCAGAGAGGGCAGGTGTCAGATTCAACAAGAAAAAAAGAGATACTGTTGTTGATGGTAATGAAAAGATGCTAGACCTTGAAACCCAATATGCACATAAGATACAAATAGGAATGTTCTCTGAAGAGCATGCACCAGTTTTTGGATTGGACATAGATCATGGTTTTTTGAAGAATAGAGAGAAAAAAATAAGTGGCTTGATTGGAAGCGGATTTAGCAACCACTTTAATTGGGATTTTGATTTTGACAAAAAAACGGTGACATTATCCGAACAACCTATTAAAAAAGCGGGTATTGAAATTACTTATTTGATTGATTCCTTTAATAATCTTCATTATTTGCCTTTAAATCTTAATGGTGAAGACTTATATGCACAAGTTGATTTTGGAATGGTTGGAGAAGTGTTTGGTGGTACTGACGCTTTGATGCCTTTGTTTTCTGGGCATCCCATTATCCAATCTGTAGGTTATAATAGTCTTTCTGCCGGTGGATTGGATAGAATAGATACTATTTTCACCGTTCGTGGAAATTATGATTATTCCATTGATGGACAGAAATTTACTGAATTCCCTGATATTGAGCTCAATGGAAGTGAGCAAGGTTTTCGTATGGGAGTGCGTTTTTTTCAGCATTACAATGTGACAATCAATAACAGCGATTCGACTTATATTTTATCGAAAAGACTGAAACCTTTGCCTTCAAAGACGAAAAAAGGGTTTGGTGTTTTTGTATTGAAGAAAAAAGAAGAATTATATATCGGACGGCTAACCGATAATCCCAATCTCCAAGGGAAAAATATTCAGCTAATGGATAAGGTAAAAATGATCAACGATAAAACGGCTAAAGATTTTTACGGTATCATTGATTTACGCGATTATCAAGAAAAGCTAAAAGATGCCGGAAAAAAAATGGTATTAAAAATGCAAAATGGATCCCAATATACCTTTGTGCCTCAGGACGATATAGCCCAACTGGAATCTTTACAACAGAGCTTTTGATATCTTGCTACAATAATCCTCGTATTGTTTGATTTGTGATTTTGGATAAGTAATTGTCAAAGTCTGCAATACTTTTGCCGGGCCTGAATTAAAGTAGTCTTTTAACTGGGCCACTACTGTTTTTCGATAAAAAATCATTCCCTCTTTGTTGGTCCCCGAGATGATAAAATAGTTTTTGCAAACTATTTTATAAGTGATTTTGCTTTCTTTTTCTGCATATTGCAATTCTTGTGTCAGGTTGTTGGTTTCTTCATTTTCCAACGAACCGTAAGTTCGTATTTCTGATTTCCCATCATTGGAAATGATAACGCAACCATCACCATTGGCTGATTCAGGTTGCGCCTTAAAATTTGAGGGATATTCAATGCAAAACTGAAATCTTGTGTTACAATACTTTTGGTAACTGGATTGTCCCAAAGCAACAAAACAACTCCAAAATAAACTGATAGTTAGTAAGGTCATTTTCATACTACAAATTAAAAATATTTTCCCTCTTGATATTTCAAATCGAAATCGATCATCCACTCAATTCCATATTTATCTCTAAACATTCCAAAATAGGAATTCCAAAAGCTTTCCGAAAGTGGTACTTCGACTTCTCCTCCTTCTGATAATCCAGCGAATAAACGCTCCGCTTCCTCTTTGGACGTGGCACTGATGGCAATTTTACTTCTATTTTCTTTTTCGTTAACCGTTCCCATAAAGGACGGAACGTCGCTCGCCATCAACACATCAACACCGATGGGTAAGGCAATATGCATGATTTTGTTAGCATCTTCCTCAGAAATCGGTGGAAAATTTGGATCACTTGGGATGTCTTTCATACGAACAATCGTAGCGAATTCTCCCCCGAAAACGGATTTGTAAAATGTAAGAGCTTCTTCTGCATTTCCATTGAAATGAAGATGTGTATTGATTTTTGGCATGGTGAATATTTTGCATTCAAATTACAATAGTTTGGGAAAAAAAGTTGTAAGCAAATAAAATTTAAAGTAACAGCTGTGTCGGTTTTCATATAGGATTTTTAAATCCAATGTCAGAGCGTTGGTTGGCGACAGATCTTTCAGAATAGAAGTATAACTATATACCTTAAAAATGCCCCAAGTGATTGGGGCATTTTTTATTGGCATTCAAAATAACTTTTTAATTTTGTTTTAGCATTTTGGATATTAGTGCTTTGTTTAAATCAAACCAAGCGTCTTTTTCTCCTAATGTAATGATAACTATTTCGTTTTGTTTGTTACTATACTTTTCAAGGACACTTCCGATTGAATAATTATCCGTATAAAAGAGAATGGCAATATCAACCAAAAGTAAGATATGAGAATCATTACTCATAGATGATACTGAAAAAATTCCCCTAGTTGATGCTGATTTTTCTTTCGGTTTTATAATACAATTATGATATGGCGTAAAGTCTTGAATTCTATTTAAATTTTCAAAAAGTTCTGCTTTATTAGATTTTAAATTAGAATTTAGGATTGTTCGAATTTCGTCTTCGTTATTTTTATTTAATTTGAAAGATTGGAATTCAAATAAATTTGAAATAGACGATCTCCAAACTAGAGAATATATAAATAGTTTAAAAAGGGTTGGATTGATATTTTTACATTCTATGTATTCTTGTGCTCCTTTTTGAAAAATCTTAAACTTTTCATTCAGAGATTTATAAGAATGAATCTCTCTAAAAAATTTTGAAAATATAGTCTCAATGATTTCGATTCTATGCTCACAGTTTGAACATAAAATATTATTCTCTTTCGGGGTATCTTGAATTTTTCTCCCTTTTCCAAATTTATTAATTGATAATGCATATCTTGGATTTATATTCTCAAATAAACCTTTACAAAGGAATTTAGGAATAATGTGAGAGTTTTCTTTATCAGCAAAATTATTTAGACAAAGTTTACATTTCGGGAGATTCATAAAACTTATATCGGGTTCGGGTTTTATTTCTCCACAATATACTTAAAAATTGCCCAACTACACAAAACTCATCACCGCCCACAACCCTGCAGAAGAGATAAAAATCCACAATACAATGCCTTGAATCAATGGTCGAACACCGACACTTGCGAGCATTTTCCTATTGAGTCCGCAACCAATAAGGAAGAGCGTTAATGTCAAACCTGCTTTGGCAATCAAGGTAATGGTGTGACTACACATTTGCACAAAAGGAAGGTAAGTATTGGCAATCATCGCCAATATGAAAATCCCGATAAACCAAGGAATTTTGACTTTTCCTCCTTTGTTTTTGAATAAAAATGTAGCTCCAAATGCCACTGGAATAATCCACAATGCACGAGCTAATTTGACTGTAGTTGCGATTTCCAATGCTTGATTGCCGTATTTACTTGCAGCGCCAACAACCGAACTTGTATCGTGTATCGCAATGGCACTCCAAATACCAAATTGAGTCTGGCTCAGATGCAAACTATGACCGATCATTGGAAAAAGGAATAATGCTACGGAATTCAACAAGAAAACCGTTCCCAATGCCACAGACATTTGTTTTTCTTCCGCTTTGATTACAGGAGCGACGGCGGCAATCGCACTTCCGCCGCAGATGGCTGTGCCAGCAGAGATAAGGAAAGAGGATTTTTTGTCGATTTTAAATATTTTTCCCAAAAAATAACCGATAGTCAATGTGGCAATAATGGAAAATATGGTAAATACAATTCCTTGTTTGCCTGCGTGAATGGCTGTTTGTACATTCATGCCAAAACCCAAACCAACAACGGAAATCTGCAACAAAATATGTGTGGCTTTATGGTTGAGATGTAAGTAAGGATGACCGACAAATTGGGCGACAATTATCCCAAGAAACAATGCCATCGGAGGCGTAATGAGTGGAGACAAACAAAGGACGACTAAAGATAAAAATACCAATTCTCTAGTGCTGATCCGCCTATCTAAAAAGCGTTGAAATTTGTTGGTCGTTGCGTTGATTTTGAAATCTGTTTGCATAATTACTGTTTATTTGAACAGTACAAATTTCAATCGTTTCACAACAAATCTTACATTGCAAATACTTATAAGCGATTACTTAAAGTTATACTTAAAGGCGAATTGGATAAAGAAATCAGGCAGATAATCAGACTTTCCTTGTGTCCGAATAAAATTGAAAGTTCGGTCAATTTCCAAACCTTTGACATCCAAAATCGCACATTCGTTATTGTTCAATTCTTTCAAAATAGCGTACAAAGACAAAAACGCCACCGCATCAGAATGGAGCAAATAAGATTTGATCGTTTCCGAGCTATCGAGCCGCATTTCCGTAGGTAAATCCGCAATATTGATTCCCGCTTTTTTGAGTGCAAAAGCAATCACGTCTAAGGTACCAGACCCCGGTTCGCGTAAAATAAAAGAGCATTGCAATAAATCCTGCAATTTGAGATGTGGTTTTTGAAATAGCGCATGACCACGTCGTGCCACCAAAACCAATTCGTCTTTTAAAAATGGCGTGAATTGGAAATGGGTATTTTGGGACTTGCCCTCGATGATTCCCAAATCGATTTCTCCATTTTGTAAAGCTGTTTCAATATGTTCGGAATTGTCTGTAACTAACTGAATATGAACGTCTTTGAATTTGGAATGAAAAGAAGCTAGGATAGGAGGTAAGATATATTGCGCTGCTGTCGTACTCGCGCCGATACGTAGATTTCCCGTTTTGTTTTGGGTAAATGCCCCTAGTTCGATTTCCATATTATTGTAAATGGAAAAAATCTGTTCCACATATTGCAACAACATCGCTCCCGCAGCTGTCAACTGGATTTTAGAACCATTTCGATCAAATAATTTGACTTTAAAATGATTTTCCAATTCTTTGATATGCTTGGTTACTGCAGGTTGCGTGATGAAAAGTTCCTCCGCAGCTTTTGTAAAATTGATCCGTTTGGATACGGTATGAAAAACTTTTAATCGGAAATCAAACATATATCGAAATTACGAATTTAGTCTTCTGGATTGATTAATCTAG
>QFOI01000373.1 GCA_003241175.1 Pseudopedobacter saltans | reverse complement strand
AATATTTCTCTGAATGTCGGGATAAGTCCATCTCAATTAAAAGAAATGATTCAGATAATAGATGTAAATATAGGAAAGGACGAAGGTAGTGCAGCACAATCGATATTAAGTAATGTACTGGAAAACAGAAACATTAATTAACAAATATCTTCGAGGATACTAAAATAAAATTAAGTTCAATGAGTAAAGCAAGATTAATTCTATTGATTAGTTTAAGTATTTTAACATCTGGATACTGTAATTCAGCATCCCCACAAAATAACAATATGAAAACTTCAACAAATAAAGAAACATATCAAATATTTCCGATGACTATGTAAGGGATAATAAGACTATTAACTATTCTTTGTTTAATCCCATCATAAGGATATTGACCAAGAACATCACATGCAAGAAGGAACAAGGAATGAGACTTTATAGTACGTTTACTTCTTTATCAAAAAAGGTTAAGTCTTTTTTTAGTTTTGGTGGGTGCAATATGATTGAAATAGACGTAAGCAATTGTCAATTAACAATGATGGCGGCAATTTTCAAAAAACTCCTTCCAGAACATCTCATGGTTGATGATTTTATTCAGTTTGAACAAGATTGCAGCTCTGGAAAAGTGTATGAAAATCTTGCAACAAAAGCTGAGTTAAGTGATTTGCTGATAAAAAAAAGAGGGTATTTCAAAGGTGCATTTATGCAAGTTTGGTATGGGCAAAATAGAGAATTCAAAGCAGAATCTACTGATTCAGAAAAAGCAATAGTAGGAAGAATTCGTTATGCAATGAAGACTCTATACCCTACTATGTTTGCATGCCTTCAACTAGCAAAGGGGAATAATGTAAAATCCAATAAACAAGAGATTAGAAAATATATTAGCTTGTTGCCTACCGCTATTCAAAACTACGAGTCATTAATCATGCTTAATGGCGTTTCTTCGCATCTGATTATAGATAAAATTGAGTTTATAAATCTACATGATGCAATAGTAGTCAATAATGAAGCTGACGCAATTACAGTTGTGAAATATTTAAAGCAATCATTTCAAAAATGCCTAAATACTTCTGTCGATGTAAAGCAAGAACCATTACCAAAACCTGATACTGGTTTTAAGTCTGTTTTTGAAAAAGAAGATGATATTTTTCTTAGTTTTCCAATAGACTTACCAGAACGGATGCAAAATTGCGAACTTCAAATAGCAGAAGATTTTTATTCGAATAAAGAATTTTCTAACAAAATCCATGATTTTTGTAATCAATACGGAAATGTAAAAGCATCAAATCGACGCTTCGCAGAATTTAGACGAGACAATAATGAAGCACTATGGAATGCCCTTGAAGAGAATAATTTGTTTGTTCGAACCAAAAAGCAAATGGACACAGATAAGGCTGCAATAGAAAAAGCAAGTTCTTGGGGCTCTGCCATCGCTAAAGTTCGAAAAAAAATAAACAAGGACTAATGTGCTTTTGTCGGGTAAGGTGTATATTTTTGTACTTTAAAAAAATAGATATGTAAGAAAGTTATTAAAAAATATATTTAGCGTTTTGCTTTAAGTTTTTCCTGTTACAGAAATCTTGCAATTTTTTCAAATACCACAGGGAAAGGCAGAGGACAAAACGTCTACGTTCTGGCGTGGGCGTTCCTTTTGCTTTGTGGTAGGTTTTGCAAGAACCTCTGTAACAAGCACTGGAATTAGCCCACGTTCTTGTTTTTAGATTTATAGGTCAACTCCATTTTTGAAAACTAATTGTTGCTAAATAACGCGAATACGGAAAACCGTAAATGTAATAATTTGAAAGTTGTTATTATTGCGCGAACTATGTCACAGGGTATAACTTATAACCATTTTAAATGCTATTTAAACGCTAATTCATAGTATATGAAAACTAGGACTAAACATGTGTGTGCCTTACTAACCATAGTGTTGATTGTTGTTGTTGCTTCATGCCAGCAAACTGATTTCACTAACCCTGAATCCGTTGTAAAAGAATTTCGAACATTAACTCTTCTTGGAAAAAATGAAGATTGTTATGACAGATTTTTATCGTCTAAATCCAAAGGGCTTGTGACAAAAGATGAGTTTGTTAAAACTAGGGAAGGGGATAGCTCATTAAAAAAGACAATTGTTTTGAGCTCTAAGATTACTGTCTTACCTACTGATGTAACTAAATAGTCATATCGACGTTTTGAAATTAGCTATATCACCAATAACATTAAATAATAACATGGTAACAACCCCACAGTATCCAAATAGTAATAATGCATCTGGTACCAATCAAAATAATACTACTAAATGGTATAATAATGCCGGCAAACTATTATTGTCATTACTGTTTTGGCCCATTTTCATTTACGGGTTTTGTATGACTAAGTTGATGACAAAAAAAACAAAGCTCATTATAGTGGGATGTATAGTGGGACTAAATATCCTTGTTATGGTTGGGGGGATGAATTCAAGTCCTGCAAGGAAATCTTGGATGACGGTCGATGGAGGGCGAACCGCAGGAATTAGTCTAGGAGACGTCTATGGACAAGGAGAGAACTTTTTGAATTTTAATAGGCAATATTTTGACGGATACGGTAATCCGACCAGACATGTACATCGGACAGGTACGTATAGTGTAAAAGGGAATATTGTAAAGTGCAATTTCGATGACGAACAACCACCTTATGAATTGCAGTACAAAAGAATAAATGGGGAATGGTGTATTATTGATGAAGATGACAATCTTCTTTTTATCTGGGACAATCCTGCAAAGAGAAAACTATAATCAGTTGATAGCATTCGGTACCGAAACAATAGCACTACTTAAATAAAAACGTTTCGAAAATTGAATATGCATCAATCTTTAATTAAAATAAAACATGAAAAAATTTCGTATTACAATGAACAAAATTATTCCCATCGCTTTTATATTAGGTCTGATGACTGCTTTTTTCTCTGGGAAAAAACAATTTAAAACACGTTCTATTGGAACAAGAATGATTTGTTTTTTTATAGTTCCAGTATTAATATTCACAATTTCCTGCCAAATGAAAAATGGTTTTGATATTGTTTGGGATGGCGGAACTATCGTAAAATGTAATGGGCAAAAAAAGATGGTAGAGACATTTAATATAAATGTAACTCCAAGCAGTACTTATCAAAATAGAAATGAATACATTGAAAAGAATAAGACTGGTGTGAAAATTGGGTATGATGCAAATGATGCAAATGGTAGCTATGTAAAAGTCTATCCTCCAGATGGTAAAGCTGTTACGTTTTCTCATTTACGAAATGCACCAGAAGTAAATATATTTCATGTAAAAGATTGCCAGTTTTTTGTGGGAAATGATGAAGATAAAGATGGCTTAGAATACGTTATAAAATTAGAATTTGACAAAGAAAATCATATTTCTTCGTGCTATATAGGACGAAGAGGAGTTCTTGGATATTGGATGGAGCGCTTTAGTCTTGTAAGTGAGCGTAGCCAAAAGCTAAATAAATTCGGTTAAGGAGGGCGTTTCAATTTATTTTGTTAGGTAAAGTATCCCTGATTCAAATACATAATAAATTTTCTATATTAAAATATTTACAATTACGTATAAAATCGCATGTATGAATACTCAACGAATGGCTATTGCAATTGCTGCAACATTAGGAATCCTAGGGACTTTTTTACCATGGTTTAATGTTCCATTGCTGGGAGCTATTAATGGGACTAAATTTGATACTTTTAAATATGTTATAGTGGCATTTTCAATACCATTACTAGTCTGTGTGCAAGGAGATAGGTCAGTGCCATTGACCAAACAATCATTTAAAATTATTACAATTTCTAGTGTT
>QFOI01000372.1 GCA_003241175.1 Pseudopedobacter saltans | reverse complement strand
CGTTTCGCATTCATTTGTTCCTGCCAATGACGTAGATTCTTGGGAAAGTCAAATCCGTCCTAATACGAAAATGGTGTTTTTGGAAACGCCAACCAATCCACAATTGGATATTATTGATTTGGAAAAAGTAGGGCAATTGGCTAAAAAGCACAAGCTTATCTACATGGTTGACAACTGTTTTGCTACTCCTGTTTTACAAAATCCTATTGATTTTGGAGCGGACTTAGTCACACATTCCGCTACGAAGTGGATCGATGGACAAGGACGCGTTTTGGGTGGTGCTGTAGTAGGAAAAAAAGATTTGATCCACGAGATATATTTGTTTTGCCGCAACTTCGGTCCGACATTGTCTCCTTTCAATGCTTGGGTTTTAAGTAAAAGTTTGGAAACATTGGAAATTCGCATAGAACGTCACTGCAAAAATGCGTTGACACTTGCGCAAGCGTTGGAAAACAATCCAAATGTTGCGAAAGTTATTTATCCAGGTTTACCTTCTCACCCTCAATATGAAATTGCCAAAAAACAGATGCGTGCTGGTGGTGGTATTGTAGCATTTGAGGCGAAGGGTGGATTGGACGCGGGACGTAAATTTATGGATTCGCTTAAGATATTGTCTTTGACGCCTAATTTAGGAGATTCCAGAAGTATTGCTTCCCATCCTGCAAGTACAACACATTCCAAAGTACCGGAAGCAGATCGTTTGGCGGCTGGTATTACACCGGGTTTGATTCGTATTTCTGTTGGTTTGGAATTTATTGACGACATCATCACTGATATTGAGCAAGCATTGCGATAATCTTATTTCAATTTTTTATAAAAGTAAAAGGCCGGAATCAAATTTCCAGCCTTTTGCTTTTTTACAAAATTTTCAGTCTTTCCTCTTCTAGATCTATCTGGTAAAGTTCCAATTTTATCAAATCCTCGCTGATATTTGGATCTTTGTTCAGTTCGGACAAATACTGTCTTTGGCTTTCAAGCATTTCAAAAAAAACAGCCTTTGATTTTTCGTTCATCCAAGCATCATTGGAGGCTTTTATTTTTTCTTCCCAATGGTGCAAAAGTTTTTCCATGGTTGCACGATCATTCGATTCGTTTTCATATTTCTCTTTTAGAAAGTCATGTACATGGCTTTTCAACCCTCTTTTGATTCTTTTCCTGATATCTTCATCGGACTCTTCCGAAAATCCCTCGAACAGTTTAGACTTTTTTATAAAAGTTGGCAAAGTGAGCCCTTGTATGACTAATGTCAGCAAAATGACCACGAACGTGATGAAAAGAATAAGATTGCGATGAGGAAATTCATTTCCATTTTTTAAGGTAATCGGAATGGTCAATGCCGCTGCAAGAGAAACAACGCCGCGCATTCCTGTCCAACCTAATAAAAGGGGCATTAAATAACGTCGACGGCTTGAGTTTCTATGCGGAATAACGCTCGGACGGAAAATAATTGTCGCAATCATCGCCGCATACGAACTGATAATTCTGGCCAATATAAGAATGCCGGTTACTAATGCACCATATCCAATAGCAGTACTGAGCGGTATGCCCTTTTCTCTCAATCCGTCTACTATTTCAGGTAATTCTAGTCCGATAATTAAAAAAACAATGCCATTCAATATGAAAATAAAACTTTCCCACACGTTGAGCCTTTTCACTCTGCTGGCGCTACTTAAGAAAGTAAGTTGATGGTTAGACATGTACAATGCACCACTGACGACAGCCAATACACCAGAACTATGTAACTGTTCCGCTATCCAATACATAAAATAAGGTTCAATCAGTGTAAAAGCTATGTCTGAAGAAGCATCCGTAGGCAAAAATTTATGCGCTTTGATGAAAATCCATCCAATCAACAGCCCGATCCCAACACCACCAACAATCATCCATAAAAAAGTGAGTGCAGCTTCGTGCCAGATAAACTGACCAGTACTTACCGCTATTAACGCAAATCTAAAAATAATCAAAGATGATGCATCATTTAACAAACTTTCACCTTCCAAAATTGCACTCGTTGTCCTGGGTATTTTGACAAATTTAGTGATAGCGCCTGTGCTGACAGCATCTGGCGGCGAGACGATTCCTCCCAGCAAGAAACCAAGTGCCAAGGTAAAGCCTGGAATAAAATAATTGGCGGCAATGGCTACAGATAATGCTGTGAAAAATACCACTAAGAAAGCAAAACTGCTGATGATACGATACCATTTTTTCATTTCTTTAAAAGAAATCGACCAAGCAGCTTCACATAACAATGGAGGCAACAGGATAAAAAATATAATATCCGGATTGATCTTGATATTGGGGAGTGCTGGTACAAAACTTAACAACAACCCAGCAATAACCAACAAGATGGGATAAGCAATCTTAAGTTTGTTGGCGATCATTTCCAATAATACGATGGCGACGATCATTGCCAAGAAGTATGGTAATAAACTATGCATTCACAGGATTTTTTAATCTTAGACAAAAGCAGAAAAGCGAATGGCGATTTTCGCTATCTATTGGATCTTGAGTTACTTGACAATCTATGGACTGCATTTCCTAAAATAAGTCCATAATACAGATAATCAAAATTACGTATCTAATACCAAAAATAAAAGTAGTCTTTGTTAAGTAAAAAAGGATGCCTTATTGGCTATTGGTTTTGATGACCTTTCTTCGCATCTTCCATTTGACGCATTTTTTTGGCATCCTGCAAAAAGTCAGAAGCAAATATGAAATCATTCAATAACTTGTCGTCACTGTAAATGATTTCCTTATTGGAACCTTCCCATTGTACGTTTCCTTGGTACATATAGACAATATGGTCTCCAATCTCCATAACACTGTTCATGTCATGGGTAACAACGACGGTCGTCATATTGTATTCCATCGTAATTTCGTGTATTAATTTGTCAATCAGAAGCGATGTCTGCGGGTCCAGACCGGAATTAGGTTCGTCGCAGAAAAGGTATTTCGGATTGAGGATGATAGCGCGTGCAATACCCACACGTTTTTTCATCCCACCACTAATCTCAGCAGGAAATTTCTTGGCAGCTTCTGAAAGTTGCACACGAGCCAATACATCCGCTACACGTTGTTTTTTCTCTTTGTAAGAAAGACCAGAAAACATGTCTAGAGGGAACATGACATTTTGCTCTACGGTCATGGAATCAAAAAGGGCAGAACCTTGAAACAGCATGCCTATCTGTTGACGAAGGCTTTTTTTCTCCTTCATTTCCATGCCGACCATATCTTCTCCATCAAATATGACCTCACCTTCCTCAGGTGTAAAAAGTCCGACAATACACTTTGTCAAAACGGTTTTTCCGCTACCACTGGAACCGATGATCAGGTTGCATTTTCCTGTTTCCATCACCATGTCGACACCTTTGATAATTGGCTTTCCGTCAAAACTTTTCTTTACACCTTTTAATTCAATCATATATTTACTTTAAACGACAAATGCTCGGTAAAAATACTAAATAGTTAGGCATTTGTCCATTCGTAAAAATTACTTTCCGTATTTAGCAAAAATCCAGTTCTAGGATAAAGATTGTTTCCAATCTTATTGGACTTCGCTGTTTCGAGCATCACTGCGCAGGCATCCGTCTTTTGGCAAAGTTCTTTTGTCTTTTCAATAAGAGCTACAGAAATTCCTTTTCCACGAAAATCTGAATGCACAAAAAGATCATTCAAAAGCCAAAGTTTTTTCATTCTGGTGGAAGAGAACAGTGGATACAACTGGGTGAAGCCAACTAAATTTTTACTTTCGTCTTCAGCTACAAATATCACAGAATCAGCATTTTCTATTCTTTCTTTTAAAAAAGAACTTGCTGC
>QFOI01000371.1 GCA_003241175.1 Pseudopedobacter saltans | reverse complement strand
GATCTTGTTGACTACAACAATGCATGGAACCTTAAGACGCAAAGAAGTAAACAATTCATTGTTTTCGTCCAAATTGTCCTTTACGTCAACCAATAGCAAAGCAACATCCGCATCTTCCAACGCATTCTTGACGGAAGCCATCATGCGCTCGTGTAACTTGTATTTAGGCTCGATGATTCCAGGCGTATCCGAAAAAATGATTTGATATTTATCCGGTTCTGTCAGGAAACCTTTAATACGGTTACGGGTTGTCTGTACTTTGGAGGAGACAATAGCCAGTTTTTCGCCCAAAAGAGCGTTCAACAATGTGCTTTTACCTGCATTGGGTTTTCCGAAAAGATTGACAAAACCAGATTTCATGACTTTTAAAATACTGCTTAGCAAATTTACGATTGCTATCAGCGAATACAGCGATTAATCGCAATAAATTAAATAAAAAAAGCTCCGCAAATATTTGCGAAGCCTCTTTAGTTGCGAGGGGCGGGATCGAACCACCGACCTTCGGGTTATGAGCCCGACGAGCTACCGCTGCTCTACCTCGCGCTATAATAATGTTAGAACTTTTCATTTTAGTTTACAAAACGCTCATTATCAATCACTTCTTTAACACCGTCGTTCCGTAAATGGATTGCAAAGATAGGACGTTATTTTTTAATAGACAAATCTTTTTTGAAAAAAGTTTGAAATAAAAATAGCAACTAGCAACATAACCACTTTTTTGCATTCTCCACATTTGATGGTAATTTTAAGTATAAAACAGTACAACCACACAATGAAACATAAACGATTAGATCTTTTCGTAGCAATCTTCTTTTTGACAGCATTTTGCAATATAGTATTTGCTCAATCTGAAATCAGCAAGAAAACATTTACCTATAGTATTAAAGAAAACGACACGCTCAAACTTGATTTGTACGTGGACGAAAACGCAGATACAGCTAATCGGCCTTGTCTTTTGTATGTATTTGGAGGCGGTTTTGTTGCTGGAAGACGAAATGATAAAGTCAGTGCACCTTTTTTTCAAAAGATTGTGAAAATGGGTTTCAATGTTGTTTCTATCGATTATCGATTGGGATTTAGAAAGGCTTTCGGTGATCCAAAAGACAAAGCTACTTTTTCGGAAAATATGAAAAAGTATAAACCACTTCAATTTTTGGATATATTTTACGGAAGCATCAATATGGCTGTGGAAGATTTATTTGATGCAACAAACTATATAGTGACTCATGCAAACGATTTACGTATTAATCCGCAACTTATTGTCCCTATTGGATCTAGCGCAGGTGCAGTTACAGTTTTGCAAGGAGAAAACAATATTTCCAATAGTACAGAACTAGCGCTAAAACACCTACCCGAAAACTTCAACTATGCAGGTGTCATATCTATGGCCGGGGCTGTTTTCTCTATGAAAGGAGATGTAAAATGGACAGCGAAAACAGCGCCTATTTTAATGTTCCACGGAGATGCAGACAAACAAGTGCCTTACGACAAAGCTCGTATCAAGGTTTTGTTGTTTCCTTTAAAATTTGGATTTTACGGATCGAAACATCTATCCAAACAATTAGAAAAAAACAAATCTCCTTATTGGTTTTATAGTGTAGAAAACGCAGGACATGAAATGTGCTACAAACCGATGTATGACGACGTCAACGAGATCCTATCTTTTTACAAAAAATATATTGTACTGCATCAACAATTGTCTACGAATACCATTGTAGAGGATTACACAGTTCCAGAAAAAAAGAAAAAATTTGGATTTAAAGACTATGTCAAAGGCAATTTTGGTGGACAATAATTGTCAAATATTAACTTGCACTCCAAAGACTGGACATGTATCCTTACCACAACAAGATAAAGCAAAGAATCAAAAACGGTGAATTGATCAAGTACGAGTATGTAGACAAGTACAACAATATTGCTCCTTGTCTCCTACTCTACTTCAATACGGAACCATATGTAAAACCCATACGTGAACATCGTTTCGAAGAATACGAAAAGATTTTCGAAGGATTGGCATCTTCCAAAAAACAACCTTAACGGTCGCTTTGCTCCGTCATGTTTAAGTCTTTGTCAAAAGGACTTTTAGTAAATGGATAGATACTTTGTTTGATAAAGCCTTTAGGATATTCAGCTTCATGTACCCCCGTTCCCGCTGGCCATTCTTTACCTGGCAGATAGTAAGTCCCAAAAATCCAGTCAATAACGGGAAAGATAGATGCGAAATTTTTACCATAGTACCTTGGATCTTCACAATGGTGCCAATGATGGTATTGAGGCGTTGTAAATATATATTTTATAGGCCCAAAATTGATCCGCGTATTGGAATGTATCAATACGGCATGAACCGCAATAAAAATGATGTAAACATTAAATACTGCTGGCGAAAAACCCAATACATATAACGGTACAAAAGTCATTGCCCTTGTAAAAAATATATCTACAAAATGCGTGCGGCTACCTGCCAACCAATCCATGTTTTGCGTAGAATGGTGCACTGAATGAAATCGCCATAAGTAAACATGATTGTGAAAAATGCGATGTGCCCAATATTGGAACAAGTCAGTTGTAAAAAATGCCAAAAGCAAGCCCGCAACAAATGGAAGATTTCCCACCCAGATATGCACACTATCTAAACCAATCCATCCAAAAAACAACACCGCAGGCTTTTGCGTAATGACTCCAAAAAATTGGATAAAAAGATGACTAATGACAAAATAAACAAGATCAGTCCGCCATTCCTCATGGAACTTGGTTTGGTCTTTTCTTTTTGGGAAAAAAAGTTCCAATGGAATGAAAATTACCGTCATAAACAATAAATCCAACAACATCCAGTCCAACCCAAAATGCCAAGCAGTTTTATCTACAGCACGACCATCCATACCAAATGCGCCCAACAAAACGGCCGTACCTGCCAATAGCACACCCGGCCAAGACCATTTTATTTTCTTGCTTAAAATAACGCTCAACAGTGCAAAAAAGAAGGAACCGATAACAACACCAGTAATCAGTGTTGCCATACTTTCTCCAGTGTAAACGTCTCTAAACTCCGGTGTTGTCAGTCTTTCTGGAAAACGAAAACAAAGCATTCCACCTAATGCTAGAACAGCTAAAAATGTTGAAATATATCCACTAATCTGGCCTTCACCGACCTTGAGTCTTTTGCGTTTTTCCATAAATTACTCTCTTAGTTGCGTATGATTTTGGTTACAACAATGATAAACAATTTGTACGAATAGCCAGTAAATCTTCTAAAAATAAATATAATTTAGCAAGACAAACATTAACTATATTGGAAAGATCTGACAATCAAACGGCAACTAAAAAAGTGAAACAAAACCAATATGGATTTTGGCTTGTTGCATATTGAGTTTGGTGTCATCTCTTTTTCCGACAGCGTAACTAAGATTCAAAATTCCCGCTTTGGTTTGTAAGGCCATGCCCACACCCAGACCAATATAAGTGTGGTTAAATTTTACGTTTTGGACTTTGTAGGCTGCATATCCAAAATCACTGAATCCGAAGAAATAGGCATTTTGACCGATTAGATAACGATATTCGGCAGTTCCCACGGCATAAGCATTCGTGTAAATGCTTTCTTCATCGAAACCACGTAGTAGTTTGTAACCGCCAATCTGAAACAATTCATTGACATAAGTATTAGGACTTTGGTAAACACCCGCATTTGCTGCTGCTTTAAATACCGCTTGTCGTCCAACAGGAAAATAATGTGCACCAGAAGTCACGATTTTAAATTGATAACTTTTCAGTTTGACAGTATCGTAAAGACTTTCGTAATTAAAATCGTCAGAATGGATTTGTGTTATGGAATTGTTT
>QFOI01000370.1 GCA_003241175.1 Pseudopedobacter saltans | reverse complement strand
GGGTTGATTTGGATTGGTATTTAATTTATCAAATCCTTTAGTACACGCTGTCAGCGTAATAGCTATTATTGCTGGTAAGGCAAAAAATGCCGTTTTGAATAAATATTTGCTTTGCATTAGTAATAATTTAAAATTGTGCTTTAACACTGAAACCTAAACTTCTTAAACTTGGTAACATAAAATAATCATATCCTTGATAATAAGTCCCTGTTGATCCAGTAAGCTGAGGGTCAAATGGAGCTTTATTGTATATCATCAATAAATTGTTACCTATTAATGAGAATGTAAGTTTTACTTTATCTTTTAATACGCTTTTAGGTAGCGCATAACTTATCGTTGCCTCTTGAAGTCTTACGTTTGTTGCGTCATAAGTATAAAATGCCAGCAATGCATCTGTACCGCCTACTTGAGAATAGTATGACTGAGCATCATAAGGTATACCATTAACCATCACACCTCCATTATCCCTCGCATTTGCAGAGGCTTTGGAAACACCATAAGCATCCATGATTGCTTGTGTTTGTGATGTCACGATACCACCAACTCTAGCAGAGAATAATAATCCCAAACTAAAGTTCTTAAACGATAGGTCATTGCGCCATCCAAGCATATAGTCTGGATTTGTATTCCCTAATTTTGTTGTAGTATTTACACGCGCAAACGTCCCATTCCCAGATATGAAAATATCACCATTAGCATTCCTTTGTAGCAATTGATTGGCATAAATTTCTCCCATTGATTGACCTTTATACACGATACCAGTTCCATTAGTATTTGGTACTACGTAATTAGTTATAGGAGCCCCTACGGAACCGTCTTCTCCAATAGGATTGTCAGCAATCTCTATTACTTTGTTCCTATTAAGTGTAAGTGTAACGCCTGTAGAATATCTAAGCACATCAGATCTATTGTCATATCCAAGGGCAAGTTCTATACCTTTATTCATAACATTACCTGCCTGAAGTAAATTATAGTTATAACCAGAAGTACCTGATGCTGACGTTAGGATCAATTGATTGAATGTATTGGATTTGTAGAAGGTCGCATCTAAACTAAGCTTACTAGCAAAAAATTTCATATTGAAACCTAGCTCGTACGATCTTGTCTTTTCTGGATTGAATTCGGTTTGTGCTGGATATCCAACTTTACCAACTTGGCCACTTGTAAGAGGATATGTTGCTGTACCTGGAGTAATACCAAATAAGGTAATAGGGCTACCTACTTGTGCATAACTACCTCTAAGTTTTAAATACGATATTGCTGATGGCACCTTCCATATGTCGGACAAAACTGCAGACAAACCTACAGACGGATAAAAGAAATTGTTTTTCTTGGCTCCTGATAAGTGAGAATTCCAATCATTTCTACCCGATGCAGATAAAAACAAGAAATTTTTATAACCCACTTCTACAACTCCAAAAACGGCAGCATTACCCCACGCATCATAAGGGAATGAACTATTTACAGTATTAGAGGTTCCTTCAACAGGAGAACCTGTTGCCGAGTTAATATTTTGCAAAGCAAACAAATTTGGTATTGTTGCTAACTGACCTCTATACCCTTTGATTGATGGTTTAACTCTTTGATAAGATGTACCAACGTTGATGTTAAGAGAAAACTCGTTAAACCTTTTGTTGATAGTACCAATTAAATCAGTATAAATATTGGACAATTTATTATTGTAATAAGAGTAATATCCTTTGTCAGAAACACCATACACCGCATCTGTCGAAGCATAGAATTTTTGTTCTGATTCTTGGTATGTGTTGTCAATACGTCCTCTAGCTGCGATAGTAAACCAGTTTAGCGGTTTGTATGATATTGCACCAGTAAACATGTACCTATTTTTGTTGTTTGGAAACAACATTCTATTAGTTGTCCAATATGGATTCTGTAATGCCAATGCCTGATTACCATAAGGCCAATATTGTACTGGTATTCTTCTTGATGCATCATATCTTTCGTAATAATTAACTGCATCAAAATCTTCTCCTCTTGGGAACAAATAAGTAGCTAGTATCGGATTAAAATATTGCCCTTGGGAAATCATATTTTGATCCTGTTGGTAAACATATGCTGCACTAACATCCGTTGTAATTTTATCATCCAAAAAAGAATTGGTGTTTTTGATCATAAAATTGTAACGATTGTATTTGTTGTTTGGTACTATCCCTTTTGCATTGAGTCCAGAACCGGAGATTATTGTTTGGGATTTGCCAGAACCAATACTTACAGATAAAGAGTTTATTTGTTGAACACCCGTTTTGAAAAAATCTTTGGGGTTGTAAGAGGTAGGAGTAGTCAACTTATCTCCCCAGCTTTGAAAGCTTCCAGTTGCATTTCCATAAGTATTTTGGAATTTAGGCATGACAAATGGATCAAAGAAGGTCGTATTATTGGAATAATTTAATTTAACACCATCTTTTGTTCCTTTTTTTGTGTTGATTAAAATTACACCCTGCGCCGCCTGTGAACCATACAAGGCTGCAGCCGAAGGACCGGTTAAAACGCTGATGCTTTCGACATCATCCGGATTAAAGTCTGCAAAACTTTGAGATCCTGATGCGCCACCAAATAATCCTTCAGATTTTCCTTGGTTTAAATCAACTAAAGGAATACCATCTATTACATAAAAGGCATTGTTTTCGCCCCCGATAGATTTTGTACCACGTAGTACAACTCTGGCGGCACCGCCAATACCTGATGAACTAGTATTAATTTGTACACCTGCTACTCTACCATTTAAGCTATTTACCATATTGGCATTTTGTACATTAGTAAGGGCGCTTTGACCAACTTGCTGTATACTATAACTCAAAGATTTTTCTTGCCGTTTAATACCTAATGCTGTGACAACTATATTGTCTAATGCAGTTTTGGAATCCTGCTTAAGTCTTACTAATAGGTTATTCCTTTCGGTAGTGGAAAATAGCAAATTAGATAGAGAATCTTTTAAATAACCCACATGATTGAAGAATAAGGTATATTTCTCTCCGGAAAGTAGGTTGTCGATCTGAAATGAACCACTAGAGTCTGAAAGTGCACTCGTTTTGGTATTTGTTCTAACATTCAAAATAGTTATCTGTGTACCGTCCAGTTCGGTACCGTTATCTGCCAATACTTTTCCTGTTACATTTACTCTTTCTTGTGCCCTCATAATTGTAGTACATCCCAGTAGTAAAAATGCGGTTAGAAAAGCATGTTGTTTAAGTTTTTTCATCATTTTGTTTAATAAAAATTACTGTTATTGACTTTGAAAATGAATCATAACCAAGTCATGATAGTACAAGTCGCATATGCCGACTTGTGTAATAAAATGGTACTTTAATGAATTTTTTGTTATGTCATAGGGCTCAAGTTGGATTTAATGTTAGATTAATAATTTGTTTTAAGACCGATATTTCCAAACTAGTCAATACTTTATTTATCAACACTAATGTGTCGATGATCCTCATACCCGTTAGAAGAATCAACATAATTAATATTTAAAGAATACGGCAAGCTTAATTTTTCAATACTATTCGGAATTGCTAACTATCATTCGTTATTAAAAAGTCGAAAAAAAATATTTTTTAAGGATTTAAAAGATATTAAGGAAATATATTTATATAGGGTATAATTTATAATATTTAATATAAATATTAAGGTTTTTTTAAAATATTAAATAAAAAAATTAAAAAAGATTTATTATAATTAATTAAAATCTAATTATATAATAATATTAGGAAATAAAGGTTATTAAGGTTATTAATATTATAGGTTTATATAGAGGAATTAGTTCTTAGAGTTAGCGATAGAATTTAAACCTTAAAAATATTAATGCTAAGGCTAAATATTAG
>QFOI01000369.1 GCA_003241175.1 Pseudopedobacter saltans | reverse complement strand
CAAAAGGTAATCTAGAGCTAAAAGCAATTAAAAATGATTCAGCAAGAAAGTAGGCTCAATGTAGCTGACAATAGCGGAGCTAAAGAAGTGCTTTGTATCCGTGTCTTGGGAAATTCAGGACAAGACTATGCGCACATCGGTGATAAGATTGTTGTTACCATCAAGTCTGCAATACCTCAAGGTAACGCAAAGAAAGGAACAGTTTCTAAAGCTGTTATCGTTCGTACTAAAAACAAACTTCGCCGTAAAGACGGATCTTATATCCGTTTCGATGACAACGCAGTTGTGTTGTTAAATGCATCCGACGAACCTCGCGGTACGCGTATTTTTGGACCAGTTGCACGTGAATTGCGTGACAAAGGTTACATGAAGATCATTTCATTGGCTCCAGAAGTATTGTAAGAGTTCATCAAGAGCCCAACGCTGAAGGCTCTGCAACATTTGTAAAATATCGCTTTATAAGCATTATGCTTTGAAGCATTAAGCATAAAAATATGAGCAAGAGATTTAAACCAAAATATAGTATCAAGAAAGGTGACCAAGTGGTGATCATCGCTGGAGATGACAGAGACTTGAAGAAACCTCGTACTGTATTAGAGGTAATTTTAGAGAAAGGTCGTGTCGTTGTCGAAGGTGCTAATATCATCACTAAACACACGAAACCATCTGCACAAAACACAAAAGGTGGTATCGTTAAGACCGAGGCTTCCATCGCTATTAGCAACGTTCAGTTGTGGGATGCAAAAGCAGGCGCTGGTACTAAGGTAAAACTTACCAAAGAGAACGGTAAAACAATTCGTATTTCTAAAAAATCAGGGGAGGCAATTAAATAATGAGTACTACAACATACATACCAAGGTTGGCCACAAAGTACAAAAATGAAGTTGTACCTGCTTTGGCTAAAAAATTCGAATACAAAAGCACTATGCAGGTTCCTAAATTGGAAAAGATCTGTATTAACCGTGGCGTTAACGGTGCTGTAACTGATAAGAAATTAGTAGAAGTTTCTGTAGATGAATTGACCGCTATCACTGGTCAAAAAGCAATCCAGACAATTTCCAAAAAAGATATTTCTAACTTCAAATTGCGTAAAGGAATGCCAATCGGTGCTCGTGTTACACTACGTGGAGTTAAAATGTATGAATTTCTTGATCGTTTAATCGCTGTAGCGCTACCTCGTGTACGTGACTTCAAAGGTGTAAACGACAAGTCTTTTGATGGACGTGGTAACTATACTTTAGGTATCACAGAGCAAATCATTTTCCCTGAAATCGATATTGACAAGGTTAACAAGATTACAGGTATGGATATAACTTTCGTTACTTCTGCCAAAAACAACGAAGAAGCTTACGAATTGTTGAAAGCTCTAGGAATGCCTTTCAAAAACGTGAAGAAAGATTAATTGATTCAAATTAAGCAATCCAATTAAGGATTGTAAAAAAAGAGAATATTATTATGGCAAGAAAATCCATTATCGCCAGACAAAAGAAAAGAGAAGCTCTTGTAGCTAAATTTGCAGAAAAACGCGCTGCTTTGAAAGAAGCTGGTGATTATGCTGCATTGGACAAATTACCACGTAATGCGTCACCGGTTCGTTTGAAAAACCGTTGCCAACTTACAGGTCGTCCTAAAGGTTACATGCGTTATTTCGGACTTGGTCGTGTCATATTCCGTGATATGGCACTTGACGGCAAAATCCCTGGTGTTAAAAAGGCAAGCTGGTAATCCCACACTTTTTAATCAACTTATTAATTAATCAAACTATTCCAAAATTCCTTCTCTAGAGAAGGGTAGGAGGTATATTATATGTTAACTACAGATCCAATTGCAGATTACCTAACAAGGATACGTAACGCTCAGATGGCTGGACATCGTATTGTAGAAATTCCTGCGTCTAATCTTAAAAAGCGCATCACTGAAATTTTGTATGATCAAGGTTATATCTTGAAATACAAATTTGAAGAGGATAACAAACAAGGTCTTATCAAGATCGCGTTGAAATATGATCTTGAATCCAAAAAGCCAGCTATCCGTGTATTGGAAAGAGTAAGCCGTCCAGGTTTGCGCCAATATTCCAAACCTTCTGATTTGAAAGGTGTGTATAGCGGTTTGGGTATCGCTATCATCAGTACATCCAAAGGTGTAATGACTGACAAGCAAGCAAAAAAAGATAATGTTGGTGGTGAAATTTTGTGCCACATTTATTAATATCAAATTATTGCAAAGTTTTATTACTTTTGCACCCTCAAAATTTCCTGATACATTAAGCCGGACATACACGGCTGATCGGTTGGGAAATATTTTTTAATTTTTTTAAATTTTAATTGTATGTCTCGTATTGGTAGACAACCTATTGCTTTAGCAAAAGGTGTTACTTTGACAGTAGGGAAAGACAATGTCGTTACAGTCAAAGGTCCTAAAGGCGAATTGAAACAAGCAATCGACCGTGATATCGCAGTGGAAGTTAAAGACGACCAAGTGCATGTTACTCGTCCTTCTGATCAGATTCGTCACCGTGCCTTGCATGGTCTTTATCGTGCTTTGTTGCACAATATGATTGTAGGTGTTTCCGATGGATTCACCAAACAATTGGAGCTAGTGGGTGTCGGTTTCAAAGCTAGTAACCAAGGTAATCTATTGGATCTTTCTTTAGGTTATTCCCACAACATCCTTTTTGCAATTCCTAGCGAATTGAAAGTTACAACTCTTACAGAAAAAGGTAAAAATCCTTTAATCACATTAGAAGGATCTGACAAGCAATTGCTTGGTGCCGTAGCTGCTAAGATTCGTAGCCTACGTAAACCAGAACCTTACAAAGGTAAAGGGGTTAGATATGTTGGTGAATACATCCGCCGTAAAGCTGGTAAAGCTGCTGGTAAATAGTTTTAAAGCCACATTTCTTTTACGAAATATATTAAGTCAATAATCATTCTTCGGCAAAATCCGCAGAATCAAACATATAAAATGAGCAATACATTAAGTAGCAAACAAAAAATACGTTTTCGTATTCGTGCCAAAATTTCTGGTACAGCTACAAGACCTCGTTTGTCCGTTTTCCGTAGCAACACTGAGCTTTATCTACAATTGATCAACGACGAGACTGGTAACACCATCGTTTCCGCATCGACTAGAGACAAAGACATAGTTGCGCAAAAAGGTACAAAAACCGAAAAATCCAAATTGGCTGGTGCTGCTATTGCACGCAAAGCTTCTGAAGTTGGTATCAACACAATCGTATTTGATCGTGGTGGTAACCTTTACCATGGTCGTGTTAAAGCGGCTGCAGAAGGTGCAAGAGAGGGCGGTCTTCAATTCTAAGATATAGGTTAGTGATAAAAATTTATCCTAAACCATTCACATTCACAATTTTATAAGATGTCTAAATTAAACGAAAATAAGATAAAGACAACCGGTGATTTGGAACTTAAAGAAAAAGTAGTTTCTATCAACCGTGTAGTGAAAACTACAAAAGGTGGTCGTACTTTCTCTTTCTCTGCTTTGGTTGTTGTCGGAAACGGTAACGGTATCGTAGGGCAAGGTCTTGGTAAAGCTAAAGAAGTACAAGAAGCTATTACTAAAGGTATTGACGATGCTAAGAAAAATCTTATCAAAGTGCCAGTTCATAACGGTACTATACCTCACGAACAAATCGCAAAGGCTGGTGCCGCTAGAGTATTGGTTAAGCCAGCAGCTACGGGTACTGGTGTAATCGCTGGTGGTAGCATGCGTGCTGTATTGGAAAGCGCTGGTGTAACCGACGTATTGACAAAAAACCTTGGATCTGCAAATCCTCAAAACGTTGTGAAAGCGACGATCGAAGCTTTGGCTCTTTTGCGTGAACCTGCTCAAAT
>QFOI01000024.1 GCA_003241175.1 Pseudopedobacter saltans | reverse complement strand
CTGAAAGATTTGAAGTAAGTTTGCGTACGATTTACAGAGATATTAAATCTTTGACAAATGCTGGTGTACCCATTTATGGAGATCCAGGATCAGGTTATTCTTTAGTGAAAGATTACCGCATTCCACCAGTACTTTTTACAAGAGAAGAAGCATTGAGTTTTGTCGCAGCCGAAAAATTGATGTTCCAATATTTGGACAAGCAGCTTGCCATCAATTTTAGTAGTGCTTTAAGCAAAATGAAATCCGTTTTAAGAACTAGTGAAAAAGAAATACTCGCCGTAGCAGACAAGAGTGTTATTTTAAAAGGAAACTACAATAACTTTAACGAAAGTGTCCCCGAAGCATTAAGCATTTTACTGACAAGTATTTCTGCTAAACAGATTATCAATATTAAGTACAGGAAAAAAGATTCAGAAGCGAATGAAGAAAGGAGATTGGAACCAGTTGGACTTTTTCGCCAAGACAGTTTTTGGTATTTCATGGCTTATTGCCATTTGCGAAATGACTATAGACAATTTCGTTTAGATAGAATAGATGAAATACGTTTAACAAATGAAAACTTCACGAGAATCCACAAGGATCTAAAGCATTTTCTTAATCAAAAGAAAAAGCACCCAACTATAAAAGTGATTATACAAGTAGAAAAATCTCTTTCCCACTATTTGCAATGGGAAAGAGACTATTACGGATTTATCTCCGAAAAAGAACTAGAAAATGTAGTGGAAATGGAATTCGCCTGTAGGAATGAAGGCACTTATTTTCTACGTTGGTTTGCGTCTTTTGGCGACCATGCAACTATAATTGAACCAAAAGAGCTGAAAGCCAATTTCCATTCTTTCTTAAAAGAACAACTAGAACATCTAACAAAACAGTAACAAATCATTGACGTTCCCAGAAAAATGGAGGTTCTATTCCTAATGCTCTCAGATACACATATCCTTGTCCACGATGATGGATCTGATTGTCAATGAAATAAAGAATATTGTCAATAATGGGAAAATTAAACTGTCCGAATAGATTAAAGTTTTCTAGAAATTTATCTTCTGGTAAGGCAGAAAACAATTCATTTATTTTTAGCGTAGCTTCATCCCATGCTTTCAACAGTTCTGCCTTAGTTTGATAAGGAAGATCGTGATTATAGGGTTCTACTTTACTATGTAAAATACCATCCAAACCCGGCACATCAATAGATAAAATCTCTTTAACGAGATCTGCGAAAGGTCGCATACCCCCAATAGAAAATGAAAACAATTCTTTTTCTGGAAATGCCTCAATCACTTTTCTAGTAAGATTTCTGTGTCCTTGCCAATGATGTAGTAAATGCGCTTTGTTTACAATGTTTGTACTCATGATTATTTGTTTTTGTAAGACAAAATTATCAGGAGGCATTGACAACAGTATGTCAGTAGTATTTTTAGGAAATAAAAAAAGTGATAGTTTTTCAACTATCACTTTTTAAAATATACAACCTTAACTATCCTTCTTTGATAGCAGCAATACCTGGCAACACTTTTCCTTCAAAGTATTCCAACAAAGCACCGCCACCCGTAGACACATAACTTACTTTATCTGCAAATCCAAACTTGTTGACCGCGGCAACACTATCGCCACCACCAACTAGAGAAAAGGCTCCAGCTTGAGTAGCCTCAGCTACAGCTTCAGCAATTGCTTTGGTTCCGCCTTGGAATTTTTCGAATTCGAAAACGCCCATCGGTCCATTCCACAATATCGTTTTGGAGTTTTTGATTACTTCTGCAAAGTCTTTGCGCGCCTCATCAGCAATATCAAGTCCCATCCATCCATCAGGAATATCATTGCTAGGAGCAGCAGCCGTTTGTGCTTCTGCAGCAAATTTATCCGCAATTACCGAATCTTTTGGCAAATGAATACGAACACCTTTAGACTCTGCATTTTTTAATAGTTCAACAGCAGTATCCAAACGATCTTCTTCCACCAAAGAATTTCCGATTTTTCCACCCTGCGCTTTGAAAAAAGTGTACGCCATACCACCGCCAATAATGATGTCTGTCGCTTTTTCCAATAGATTTTCGATGATCAATATTTTATCCGAAACCTTTGCGCCACCAATGATGGCAGTAAATGGTTTTTGAGATTCATGCAATACTTTCTCTGCACTACTTACTTCCGCTTCCATCAACAAACCAAAGAATTTCTTTCCAGTTGGAAAAAATTGTGCGATGACTGCGGTAGAAGCGTGTGCACGATGCGCCGTACCAAATGCGTCATTAACATAAACATCTCCCAATTTGCTCAGTTTTTCAGCAAATGCGCTATCGCCTTTTTCTTCTTCCTTATAAAAACGGAGATTTTCCAACAACAACACTTGTCCTGATTGCAATGCGGCGGCCTTGTCGATCGCTTCTTGACCAATACAATCATTTGCAAACTGCACATCAACACCCACTAAGTCACTTAAATGTTTCAATATATGTTTGAGGGAATATTTATCTTCTGGCCCTTCTTTTGGTCGTCCCAAATGGCTCATCAATATAACACTCCCGCCATCAGCCAAAATTTTCTTAATTGTAGGCAAAGCAGCTTTAATACGAGTATCGTCTGTAATTTCCAATGTTTGCTTGTCCAATGGAACGTTGAAATCTACACGGATCAATGCTTTTTCACCTTTAAAATTATGCTCTTCAAATTTGCTCATCTGAATTCAATTTAAAAATTTAGGAGCTAAAGTTACTGATTTGGATGTATAAAAACCATTTTGCACGAACGTTTTTCCGTAGAGAAGATCATTTATGAATTGTACCAAAAACTATTAATTAGTCTTTCCATGGTTTTTTTATTACCTTTTTTAGACATTGTACAGATTCTATTATTAGCTTTGGTTACACACACAAAAAATTTCGCTTATGTTTTTAAGAACGCATTTGTATCCATGCAACAGTAGAAAACTTCTATTTACGACCATAGCAGCTTTTTGTTCGGTCGTTTCATATTCTCAATCAAATACTGTCATTGACAACATCATCAAAGAAGAAACAGAAAATTCTCAATTGCAACAATTGGGACATGAACTGCTTGATAAGATCGGTCCTCGTTTAGTCGGTTCGCCCCAGATGAAAAAAGCCAACGATTGGGCTGTTGCCAAATATGACTCATGGGGTATCTCTGCCAAAAATGAACAATGGGGTGTATGGCGTGGATGGCAGCGTGGCATTTCCCATATTGATATGATAACGCCTTGGGTTAGGAGTTTGGAAGGCACTCAACTAGCTTGGAGCCCATCTACAAAAGGTCAAAACATTAAAGCAGAAGTCATTGCCTTACCTGATCTTACGGATTCAATAGCTTACACAAAATGGATGAATTCTGTCAAAGGTAAATTTGTTATGATTTCTTTTCCTCCTCCGACAGGAAGACCCGATGATAACTGGGAAAAATTTGCCCTCAAACCTTCTATTGACAAAATGAAGGAAGAGCGTAAGATAGCTCAAGAAAATTGGGCACACCGCATCAAGAAAACAGGGCTAACGGCAAAAACATTGCCGATAGCCCTTGAGAAAGCAGGAGCATTGGGCATCATCACCAACCTTTGGTCTCAGGGACTTGGAGTTGACAAAATCTTTTCAGCCAATACAAAAACAGTTCCCACCGTAGATCTTTCTTTGGAAGATTATGGTTTGGTTTATAGATTGGTTCAATCCGGAGAAAAGCCAGTTCTAAGTATATTGGCGGAATCCACGGAAACAGGAGAACAACCTACATTGAATACAATCGGCACTTTGCCTGGCAAAGAAAAGCCGAATGAGTATGTGATGCTTTCTGCACATTTCGATTCATGGGACGGAGCCACGGG
The DNA here is from genome assembly GCA_003241175.1 of Pseudopedobacter saltans. Taxonomy (GTDB): domain Bacteria; phylum Bacteroidota; class Bacteroidia; order Chitinophagales; family Chitinophagaceae; genus Rhizosphaericola. Next base: position 14,389 of record QFOI01000024.1, on the reverse strand, counting down.
AGCCACTGACAACGGAACAGGAACCCTTGTGATGATGGAAGCTATGCGATTATTGAAAAAGTTTTATCCAAATCCAAAGAGAACCATACTGGTAGGGCATTGGGGAAGTGAAGAAGAAGGTTTAAATGGTTCACGGTCTTTTGTGAAAGACCATCCTGAAATCGTACAAAATCTGCAGGTTTTGTTTAATCAAGACAATGGTACAGGAAGGATTGTTAATATCAGTGGGCAAGGTTTCAAGAATAGCGAAGCTTTTATTACAAGATGGTTAAAAGCAGTTCCTGATTCCATCAAAGACACATTGAGAACAGTGTTTCCGGGATTGCCAAGTGGTGGAGGTTCGGACAATGCGTCTTTTGTATCAGCAGGTGCTCCGGGAATATCTTTAAGTTCGCTTAACTGGGATTATTTTACGTATACTTGGCATACCAATAGAGACACTTATGACAAAATTATTTTTGATGATGTGAAACGCAATGCTATCATAACAGCTATATTGGCTTACATGGCAAGTGAGGATCCTGAAAAATTCACACACGAAAAGGTTTCCAATACTTTCAAAAATCCACGCACAGGAAAGGAGGAAAATTGGCCAGAAGCCAAAGATGGGAACAGAAAAGGTGGTTTGGATTAGTAATTACAATCTATTAAAACAAAGAACCTCGATTACAATAATCGAGGTTCTTTGTTTTGAAATATTTTTCCTATGCAGCAACCTGCTCCTCATATCCCATTTTTTTCAAAAATCCAACATGGGAAGCGATAGCTTGATACATTTTATCATATTCAATATAAACGACACCGTACTCTTTGCATGCTTGTTTGATAATTTTATTGATCTCAGGATAATGTACGTGGGAGATACGTGGAAATAAATGATGCTCTACCTGAAAGTTCAACCCACCAACATACCAACAAATAAACTTATTATTAACAGCGAAATCAGCCGTCGTCTTTAACTGGTGTACAGCCCACTCATCTTCCAACGTATTCATTGGTTTTAATGGTATTGGGAATACAGTGTCTTTAACAGTATGCGCCAATTGGAAAACAATACTCAATATAAATCCTGCTGTGAGAGTGAATGTAAAGAATCCTATCACCCAAGGCAGCCAACCCAATCTAATCACAGGAATAACTACAAATAAGACAAAATAGGAAACCTTAAAAGACCAGAATTCAAAATGATCTTTAAACTTCATTTTTTTCAAAGGAGTTTCGCCAATCTTACGGGAAAAATATTTTTTGAAATCACTGAAAAAAGTCCAGAAAAAATGCAACAAAGCATACAAAAACCAAAAATAATAATGTTGGTATTTATGCATTTTGTACTTTTTCTGTGTGGGTGCCATTCTTAAAAATGGTTCTGCATCAATGTCGTCATCAATACCATCGATATTGGTATAGGCGTGATGTATCACATTGTGCTTCATATTCCACATGAACTGGCTAGCTCCTACAAATTCCGCCGTATTGGCGGCAATCCTATTGACGATGGGGTTATTGCTAAAACTCCCATGGTTACCATCATGCATTACATTAAATCCAACAGCAGCAGTGGTTGCACCAAGAAGCATACATAGAACAAGATTTAGAATAACAGAACTAGGCGTAAAAAATACCAATACTGTATATATAGCCGCCAATAATAAAACTAGAAAAATTGCTTTGGACATGATCCTAGAACCTCCTGTCATCTCCTGCCCTGTCGTCTTGAAATAATCGTTTATTCGAGTCTTCAATTCGACATAGAAAGAAGGCGTGACATGGGCAAATTTTGCTGCTTGCATAGTAAAAATATACTGCGTCGAATGTGATTTTATCAGATCCTAATCTAGACGCATTTTTGAAATAAATTTGTTTTCTACGTTGTTTGGTGGATTAGAGCGTCTATATCCGCTATCCCTATTCGCTTTTCACTCAAAAAACCTTCCGCATATTGCACTCCTATTACTTTTCCAAAAGAAAGTGCACGAGCTTTGATTCTTTCAAAAAAATCGGGAGTTGATATGTAAGTTTGGGGCTCCGAGTTATCCGGTGAGTTAAACTGTGTCTTATAGGCACTTACTGCCACCATCTTATCTTCAATAACATTGGAAATATCAAAAAGAAAATCTGGTTCCAAGTAGCTATCCTGTATATAATGGTAGACATTAGAAGGTCTCCAAGCTTCCTGAGGCTGGCCATCCAATATAGTTTCAATACGTCTTAATCCCGCCAGAAAACAAGCTCTGACTGTCAATTCAGAAGCTCTACCATGATCAGGGTGACGGTCGTGAGGAGCATTGCAAACAACAACTCTAGGTTGGTATTTCCTAATTTGTTCAACGATTTTCAGGATATTTTCCCTACTAATCTCGAAAAAGCCGTCTTCCATTGCCAAATTGTCACGAAAAGAAACGCCCATCACTTTTGCCGCACTTTCGGCTTCCTCTTTCCGGGTTTCTACTGTTCCTCGAGTCCCCAACTCTCCTCTTGTAAGATCTACGATGGCAACTTTTTTCCCTTGCTTGACCGAGGCTATCAACATACCACCGCAACCTAATTCAATATCATCCGGATGTACCCCTATCGCCAATATATCTACCTGAAATTTATTCATTTACACTTTATCCAAATGAATCAATTATCCTTTCCACCTGGAAAGGCAAAGATAGCTTATTTAACTGTAGGACTTTATGAGAATTGTCATTTTAATGAAATATTAAGGCAATGGCAATATAAGAATTATCTATAACCGTACATTTTCTCCACATCCTGTACAATGGCTTCCAAGGCTTGATCTTCTCCTTCTGCTTCATAATCCTGCTTAAGGCTTGATCCAAAAACAATGGCTACCCCTTGCCAAAATGTCGCAGTAAATCCACCTTTGTATTCTTTTATGATTTCGTAGCAGTTGTTTCCGGTTTGTCGTTTGATAAGCTTCATCAATACTTTACCTTGATAAACTGAAAGGTTTGTCACTTTGGAAGTAAAGTTTTTCTTTAAATCCGCTTCATGCGAAAGAATGATGGCCTTTCGTTTGCTTTTGTCTGTCACGCCTACCAGCTCTGCATTGATCTGGTTCATCACTCTGGAAGCGGATTGAGCATAAGGATATGTTACATAAACTGCATTGCGAAGTCTAGTCCATTCTTTCATATGCTTTTTCATACTGGGGAGAACAGTACCTTCAACGACCACGGCTTTCAATGTTGCACAAGGAAGTGTGTCATGTGTTACAGGATCTATGTAAATACCCACTGTTGTATCTGCCGCTGGCGTTTGGGATTTAGCGACATGAAATAAGGTCAACAATACAAAAAAAGACCAAGTCTTTATCAATATGGGATTTATCATCTTCATTCCTATTCCAAAGTTACAGAATTAAAATGGTAGCATAGAAATAGTAAAATGGTAAGAATCTGAATAATTTTTTTGATGTACGTTTGCGTATATGTCGCCGGAACAAATCATTGCATCGTGGAAAAATAAAAGTTTCAAACCTATATATTGGCTGGAAGGTGAAGAATCCTACTTCATCGACCAAGTAGTGAAATATGCGGAACACGAACTTTTAACACCGTCAGAAGCAGATTTTAATCAAACTATCTTTTACGGAAAAGACACCAATTGGGCTGATGTTGTCAATACTTGTCGACGTTATCCAATGTTTGCGGAAAGACAAGTAGTTGTACTGAAAGAAGCCCAGCAGATGAAAGATATCCTCTTATTGGAGGGATATATGGAAAATCCAATGCCCACGACCGTACTTGTCGTGAGTTACAAGGAAAAAAAAGTGGACTCCAGAACCAAATTAGCTAAATCACTCAAGAAAAACGGTGAAATACTTTCTACCAAAAAACTCTACGAAAACCAGCTGCCGGACTGGATTAGCTCCTTAGCCAAAGACAAAGGTTATACTATTACACCAAAAGCGTTACGTCTTTTCGTAGATTCAATCGGAAACGACCTTTCCCGTATTTCTAATGAAATGGATAAAATTGCCGTCAACATGAAAGGGCAATCACAGATCTCCGAAGAGACCGTTGAGCAATATATCGGGATTAGCAAAGATTTTAATGTATTTGAATTACAGAATGCAATAGCTTATCGCGACATACCGAAAGCCATTAGGATTGTGCAGTATTTTGGGTCAAACCCAAAGGCTGGCCCTATGCAATTGGTTTTGCCGTCCTTATACAATTTCTTTAGTAAAGCCTCCTTGGTTTTTGCAGCTGGAAGTTCGGATAGTAAGATTGTTGCTAGCACGATAGGCGTACACCCTTTTTTCGTAAAAGATTATACTACAGCTGCGAGCAACTATAAACAAAACGGAATCGAAAACATCTTACTGCAACTACACCAATACAACCTACGCAGTATTGGCATTCACGATTCGGGTACGGAAGGTTCTGAATTAATGAAAGAAATGTTGATGAAGATGATGCTATAATCTTTTCGTTGACAAGAGTATCTTTGCATTATGCAAATAGATATTCTAACGGTCGTACCCGAACTTCTTGAAAGCCCTTTGTCCCATAGTATCATGCAAAGAGCAAAAGAAAAAGGACTTTTACAGATCAATATCATAAATCTCAGAAAGTGGGCGCTAAACAAATACGGACAGATTGACGACTATCAATTTGGGGGCGGAGCTGGCATGGTCATGCGTTGTGAACCGTTGGCAAGTGCCATTGATGAGTTGCAGTCCGACAAGAAATATGACGAGATCATCTATGTTACGCCGGATGGAGCCACCTATAATCAATCCATTGCCAATACACTTTCCCTTAAAGAAAAAATACTTATTATTTGTGGACACTATAAAGGTATCGACCAGAGAATTAGAGATATTTATGTTACAATGGAAATATCAATAGGGGATTTCGTTTTAAGTGGTGGAGAGCTACCAGCAGCTATTATAGTTGACAGTATTGGAAGATTATTACCAGGCGTATTGAATGATGAGACTTCTGCGCTTTTCGATTCGTTTCAAGATGGATTATTGGCCCCTCCCGTTTACACAAGACCTGCAGACTTTAGAGGTTACAAGGTCCCTGATGAATTGATGACCGGAAATCCCAAAATCATTGATAGCTGGCGCGAAGAGCAAGCAATAAAGCGAACGGAAGAAAGAAGGCCCGATCTATTGGGATAGTATTTAATTGTATAAGCTTGTTGTGCATTATTTTTCCATTTTAGCAAAGATTGCTTCACTTCGTTCGCAGTGACGCTGATTTTAATATTAGCATTTTCAAAAAAATGTCATTGCGAGGAAGAATGACGAAGCAATCTCCTAGTTCATCTGATAAAAACATTGTTATGGTAGAAGGTTATTTTGTTGACATATTGGGTAGAAATATTTTTCCTGCCGTCGTTCATTTTGCAAATGGAAAAATAGTTTCTATTGAAAAGAAAGATTCGGTACAGAAAGAGCAATATATCTTGCCCGGCTTCATAGACGCTCATGTGCATATTGAAAGCAGTATGTTGATTCCATCTGAATTTGCAAGATTAGCGGTTACCCATGGAACGGTTGCCACAGTTGACGATCCACATGAAATCGCCAACGTATTGGGAATGGAGGGAGTCCAATACATGATTGACAATGGCAAAAAAGTACCATTCAAATTTAATTTTGGCGCGCCTAGTTGTGTTCCGGCTACTATATTCGAAACAGCAGGAGCCAGCATTGATAGTTCGGACGTAAGGAAACTTTTAGAAAGCAACGACATTAAGTATCTAGCGGAAATGATGAATTTTCCTGGAGTTTTGCATAAAGACCCAGAAGTCTTGGCAAAAATCGCTGCTGCTCATGAGTTGGGCAAACCTGTTGATGGCCATGCGCCAGGATTAAGGGGTGATGAAGCTGCTCAATATGCCGCTGCTGGAATTTCCACAGACCATGAATGTTTTACTATAGAAGAAGCTTTAGACAAACTAAAAGTCGGGATGCATATTTTGATACGAGAAGGAAGTGCAGCCAAAAATTTCGAGGCGCTTATTGACCTTATAGCTGACTATCCTGACAAAATAATGTTTTGTAGTGACGATAAGCATCCTGACAGTTTGGAAGCTGGACATATTAATGCTTTATGCAAAAGAGCCATAGCAAAAGGTTTTGATGTTTTTAATGTTTTAAAAGCTGCGTGTATTAATCCTGTTCATCATTACAAATTAGATGTAGGACTTTTACAAATAAATGATCCCGCCGATTTTATAGTTGTAAAAGACTTGAAAAAATTTGAGGTGATCCAAACCTATATTGACGGTCAATTAGTTGCTGAAAACGGGAAAACACTAATTTCCTCTGTAGCTGAAAAAATTGTCAACAATTTCAATACATCAAAAATAACCGTAGAGGAATTATCCATTTCGGAAAAAGATTTCCCACAAAAAGAAGGTAAAATCCCTGTTATAGAAGCTTTGGATGGGCAACTTATCACAAACAAACTTTGGCTTGATCCAACTATAAAAAATGGCAATATTGAAAGCAATACGGATGAAGATATTTTAAAAATAGTAGTTGTCAACCGCTATTCCAAACAACCAATAGCAAAGGCTTTCATCAAAAATTTCGACTTAAAATCTGGCGCGATAGCCTCTTCGGTTGCACATGATAGCCACAATATAGTGGCTGTCGGAACGAATGACAGTGACCTTGTTGAAGCTATCAATCTAGTTATTGAGGCAAAAGGAGGTGTTAGTCTTGCCAACAAAGAAAATCGTATCGTATTGGCACTACCAATTGCAGGTTTAATGAGCAACCAAGATGGTTATCAAGTAGCTAAAGAATATACACTTATTGACAAAGCAGCAAAAGAATTAGGTTCCTCTCTTTCTGCTCCATACATGACCTTGAGTTTTATGGCATTGTTGGTTATTCCACATTTGAAACTTAGCGACAAAGGATTGTTTGACGGTGACAGTTTCTCGTTCGTCGGAAAAGATTAACTATAAAAGAAATAGCGACCATACACATATTGTAAGGTCGCTATTTCTTTTTAAAAATTATACTAAAGTTTTATCTCTTCTTCTTGTTCATCAAAGAAGTGAAACTCCGTAAAATAATAGTTATTATTAGGAGATATTTTAAGTTTGACTTTGTATTTACGCTGCCATTGACGACGAATCGAATTCCAAAAACCTTTGGTTAAGTGAGAATGCACTATAGGATGGACCATTATCATGATTTCACTATGTTTGTGTTGCATGATGTATTCCAAACGTTTTTCAATCTCATCCACCAAAAGCAAGGAAGACGTAATCTTACCGGTTCCATTACAACTTGGACAAGTCTCTTCTGTATTGATGGTAATCTCTGGACGCATACGTTGACGCGTAATCTGCATCAATCCAAATTTGGAAAGTGGTAAAACAGAATGGCGAGCTCTGTCATTTTTCAGACACTCCTCCATATGGTCCACAACTTTCTTTTTGTTTTCGGGGTTTTTCATATCAATGAAATCCACCACGATAATACCTCCAAGATCACGCAAACGCAGCTGACGAGCAATCTCTTCGGCAGCTTCCAGATTGGTAGCTACAGCATTATCTTCCTGACCGTTTCCTACATTTTTATAGCCACTGTTAACGTCTATTACATGGCAGGCTTCCGTACGTTCTATGATCAAGTAAGCGCCACTCGCCATATTCACCGTCTTACCAAAAGAACCTTTGATCTGGCGTGTAATGTTATATTGGTCAAATATGGGTTGCGGGCCAGTATAGTAACTTACGATACTTTCCTTGTTCGGAGCAATTGTATGTATATATTCAACGGTTTCGTTGTAGATATTTTTGTCGTTGATGACAATACGATTAAAATCGGAAGTTAGAAGATCCCTTAGTATACTTGTAGTCTTTGTTTGTTCGCTCAGTATTTTTATAGGAGGAGTCGCTGACTTTAGCCTTTTTTGAATACTGTTCCATTTTTCAATAAGAGCGATTAAGTCATTATGGAGTTCTTCTGTTTTTTTACCTTCTGCTGCTGTGCGTACAATAACACCAACATTCTTCGGCTTGATAGACGAAATGAGGTTGTTTAATCTTTTTCTTTCGTCGGAAGAATGGATTTTTTTGGAAACGGCAACAATATCATTGAAGGGTGTAATGACAACAAATCTTCCAGGTAAAGATATTTCGCAACTTAACCTTGGACCTTTGGCAGAAATAGGCTCTTTTAATATCTGAACGAGTATATTGGGTTTACCACTTAGAACCTCAGATATTTTTCCTGTTTTGACTATTTCTGGTTCAATCTGAAATTTGGAAAAGTCAAACCCGTCGGGATTTTTATCATGCATTGCCAACTGTGTGAATTTGAGCAACGATTTAATATACGGACTCAAGTCCGTATAATGCAAAAATGCATCTTTCTCAAATCCGACATCTACAAAAGCAGCATTTAATCCCGGCATCAGTCTTTTGACTTTACCGAGAAACAAATCCCCCACCGAAAAACCGTTGCCGGCCTTTTCGGTATGTAGTTCGACTAATTTATTATCTTCAATCAATGCAAGTTCTACTCCAGTAGGTACAGCATTGATAATCAATTCTTTGTTCACAAATACAACTTTTTGCTTGGTTATCCATGCCTAAGGCACAAATCTAGTCAGCAACAACAATGACAAATCAAGCCATATCCTTGTCGCTGTAATAATGGGTAGGAAAAGTTGAAAAGTTGCAGTGAATGAATCTATTCTAGGTATGTAGAAAATAAAACAATCAATGCCGGCAATCTATTTCCGGCATTGATTTATAATGAGATACGAAGTGTGGCACTAAATTGCTACACCTCAATCGAAAAGGAAGTCTTATTTGCCTTTATGACGGTTCTTTCTTAATCTCTTTTTACGTTTGTGTGTTGCGATCTTATGACGCTTTCTTTTTTTACCACAAGGCATAATCTTAAAAAATTTTTATAATTAATAATTCAACAATTATTGTTGCAATACTTGTATTCTTTCCTGAAGTTCTTTTCTTGCTTCCGGAATATTGATTTTAGGCAAAATCGTTTTGTACCATTTTATCGCATTTGTCTTATCTCCCATACGGTCGTAAGTCTCTGCGAGATTAAGCAATGCTTCCATATCATTGGGATCAATTTTGAGGACGGATTCGAAACGTTTGATAGCATTTTCATACTGTCCACTTTTTACACCACCCAATCCCAATATCTTTTGAGCAAATACATTGTCCGGATTTTTTTCAGCAATCTCTCTTACCGGCAGGATTCCCTGCATGGGATTATCTGAAATATTTCCAAACATATAACAAGCACCCAGTCCGATCTTGGATGAGTCATTGTTAGGATTCAATTCGATTGCCTTATCAAAGAACGTTTTCGCAGTTGCTGCCATCCATGTCTGCATTGCGGGGTCGTTATCGGACACCAAGACACCTCTTAGCAACAATTGGGCTGCAAAGGTAAGGTCTTTTTCAGAATTATCCAAAAGACCTTCTTGACCTTTGTAATAAGCACTGATATCGGGTCTGTTTTCTTTGTTTTTCCAGAAATCGGCTAGCTGAGCGTAGACTTTAAGTTGTTGGTTTTTAACATCTCCACGGACTACACTGTTTTCAAGTTCAGTAATACGCTCTTGTTCGGCAGCTGTTAAGTTTTTCTTGGCGACGGTCAATACATCTTCCGTTGTCAGCTTTTGTTGTTGCATTCCCTGAGCAGCCATTGGAGGCATTTTTTTCTTTGGAGGAACCGTCCTACCAAAAAAGAAAATAGCACAAAACAAGACCGCCCCACCAATCAAATAAAGTAACTTCTGCTTTTTCATGTTCAATGATTGAGGCGCGAAGTTACTCTATTTTTGAGCTTGTTTTACTTCATTAACAAACTCTTTTGAAGGCTTAAATGCAGGAATTAGGTGCTCAGGAATTTCTACCGCAATGTTCTTCTTGATATTTCTACCGATTTTGGCGGCACGCTTCTTGGTGATGAAACTGCCAAATCCTCTGATATAGATGTTTTCACCTTTTGATAGATTACCTTTCACTTCTTTCAAAAAAGATTCTATAGTAACCAATACATCCACTTTTGGGATGCCGGTTTTTTCAGAAATGCTATTTACGAGATCAGACTTTCTCATAGAAAAGACATTTTTTTCGTGTAAATATTAAAAAATTAACACCCCAATACTAAATATTTTATTTCATAGTGCAAAGAAAATCAATGATTTATTTATCAAAATGGGGAGAATTAAAACTTTTTTTGACTAAGCTTCGGCTTCTACTGTTTCAACGTCCTTTAATTCCTCCTCCGAAAATAGTCGAGATTTCGTCACAAAAGTATAACCAATAGTACTTTCCAGAGAAAATCCACCTACGCCCACACCTCCTACAACGTCAATAAGCAACTGCGTATATTGCCAATACTTAAATTCTATTGCGGACATGTAATAGGGACAACCTTCCACATAACCCAAAAGAACATCACGGCTACCTGGTCTAAAATCGTCAATAGGATATAACAATGGTTGGCTTCCTTCACAACAGCCACCACTTTGGAAGAAAAGCAAAGGTCCATGTTCTTTTATTAAGGTTTGTACTACCTCGGCCGCTTTATCGGTTAATTTAACTCTTGGTATCATAAAGAAAACTTTTCATCAAGTTAGCACTTTTTGACTTAAAATCCGCAACACATATTATCTTTAACAAATAACAAACACCTGCTTATGAAGTGGCAATTCTTATGGGTACTACTTCCATTGATTGCATTTGGACAAAAAAAGACTTTTGTACCCATTTCCATAGCATTTTACAATGCGGAAAATCTGTATGACACCATAGACAATACCATGATTGACGATGATGATTTTTTGGAAAATGGAAAACGACAATATTCATCGGAAATATACTTGGAAAAAATCGGACACATTGCTCAGGTTTTAAACGATATTGGCAAAGACATTCCTTCCAATATGGTGGCATTGGTTGGTCTGGCCGAGATAGAAAACGATACCGTATTGACCGACTTAATCCATCACTCTTTGTTGGCCAAACAAGATTGGCATTTTGTCCATTTTGATTCCAAAGATAGAAGAGGTGTGGATGTTGCACTTCTCTATAATCCAAAACTGTTTAAAGTAAGATCAGCCACCCCTTTGTTTGTTTCGATCCCATCCAATACCAAATCAGCACATTACACGAGAGATATTTTGCATGTGGAAGGATTACTTTTAGGCGAAAAAATACATGTCTTTGTCAATCATTGGCCTAGCCGACTCGGTGGAGAATCCAAAAGTTACCCTGCTCGTGCAGCCGTTGCCCAAGCGCTACGCAAGTACATAAACAAAATCCTCCAAACCGACTCCTCAGCGAAAATTTTGGTTATGGGAGATCTTAATGACGATCCAGTTAGCAGAAGTGTTGTAAAGGATTTGGGAGCATCCCACGACAAAGAAAAGCAAGATTCTACTTTATACAATCCATGGGTGAACTTTTACAATAAAGGTTACGGGACGCTCGCATTTCAGAATGCGTGGGGACTGTTCGACCAAGTTATGATAAGTCGCAATATGCTCACAAGATCCGACACTTCCTTATTTTTTTGGAAAGCCAACATATTTAAACATAATTACCTCATCGAAACACATGGTAATTACAAAGGCTATCCCAAGCGCACTTATTCCGGCAACAATTACCAAGGTGGTTACAGCGATCATTTTCCAGTCTTCATAACACTGTTGAAACCTCTAAATACATTAATGGATCAGGTATCCAATAAGTAAAAGATAGCCGATAAAGAATACCACCATGAAAAAGTAATTGACAAATAGCAGTACTAACCCTTTCAATACAGAAATAACTCTTGAGCCGCCATATACACGGTGTTGCGCCAAGAAAAAATAGATAAATGGATAGATAATCAATACTGCAATTGCCAACCCTTCTATAGTATTTGCCCATCCCGCATGGAAAAAACCACCCAACCAAAGAGTCAATTCAAAAAGAATGACCGTTGTAAGTATAAAAGAGAAAAAATATAAGGTAAATATTCCGTGGTCAAAATATAACCAACGTTTCTTATTATTGAAAAGCCATAGAAAAAATGCAAAAACTGGTAGATAAAACAGCAATAATTTAGGCAGGTTATGCAAAAAAGACTCAACGAACTTTTCGATTATTTCCTTATTGCTCACGCCCTCTTCTTTCAGTCCAATATATTTTCTTTGAAAATCATACAAAAAAGCATTCGGTTTTTTATCCGCGGGAAGCGCATTTTGCACAGAATCTAATTGTTCCACAGTCCTACAACCTTTGTAATAAGGAGAAAGATTTACGGAACTATTGTTGTTCGAACCATACTGTTTAAAGTCATCAGCATCAAAAGTGTTGTCTTCATCCTCATCTTGGGTTGTATCTTTTTCCTGTTTACTTTTTTCCTCTTTGATGATGGAATCGAGACTGTGTTGGAGTTCCTTTTTTTGTTCTTTCGAAAAAATGGGAAGGTCTTGAATAGCGTGTAGCTTTTCAATTTCGCTTATAGCACTGTCTTTTGGCGCCGTTGTTGCATGATTTTCTTTGGGATGTTCTTTCTTATCGGAGCTATGACCTCCAAATAGGATAGAAGGAAGAAAAAACGCCACAAAACTTACAAAAATGTACAATTTCACTGGAGGCACCTGACTGGCTCTTTTTCCAGCAAGATATTTTTTGATCAGTTTTCCAGGACGAGCTATCAATGTCTTGAATGTCTCCCAAAAACCGTGGTCGTAATGTGTCAAGTCTTCCATTACATGCCCAAACAAATAGTGAAACGACTGCCGAGGTTCTACATTTTCCTGACCACAATGCGGGCAATAACGATCCAAAACCTCATGTCCACAGTTTAGACAAGTTTTTTCCTTCCTCAGTTTATGATGATGCGACATGCGTAAAGTATTCTAGTGCTTAGTTTGTCAATTTCACCGCTAAAATAAATTAGATGTGCCAACCTCCCAATATTTTTTTTATAAAAAACAGTAACAGCAACAATGACATACAGTTAGATTAAACATTCCGATTGTGTCGGGTATTTTTTATCTTCGTTGCAAATACAGGAAATTATAACGATGGAAATAGCAGAATTGATCCCACATATAGAAGCGCTGATCTTTGCAAGCGACCGGCCTTTAGCTACTTTAGAAATTGTGGAATTGCTGAACAATACATTTGGTTTTATGGATAACCAGATCACTTTGGACCAAGTAGAAAACGGTTTGGAAGGAATCACGGAAAAATACCAATCCGAATTTTATGCTTTCCAGCCAGTGCAAAGCGGTGGTGGTTGGATATTCCTCACCAAACCAGAATACCATGCGACAATATCCCAACTCAACGGAGACAAATTCATCAAAAAACTCTCCGGTGCAGCACTAGAAACACTTTCTATCATCGCCTACAAACAACCTGTAACCAAGGGCGAAATCGAAAGTATCAGAGGTGTCAATAGTGACTACAGCGTCCAAAAGCTTTTGGAAAAAGAATTAATTGTCATCTCTGGTCGAGACGAAGATTCTCCTGGAAAACCTTTGCTATACACGACAAGTAAAAATTTCATGGACTATTTTGGCATCAACTCTTCTCAGGACCTTCCTAAAATACAAGAAGTCCAACAGGAAGAGTCACTTTATCCTTCGATCGTTGACGCAGACAAGACCACTGAAGCTGGTGACGCACCAAAATCCGCCCTTAACTACAACGAAAATCAGACTCCAAAAGAAACAGAACAAACTGAAATCTTTGTTGCTGAACAAGAAGCAAACAATACCACAGACGATGTTGTGGAAGAGTTGGGGGAAGACAACTCAGAATCTCAAGAAGAAAAAGAAGAATTATAGTTTGATAAAAAATACTTAATAAATGCACCTCTCTCCTCGTCCTTACTATTTTTTGTTTACACTTGTCCTGACCCTATTGGGCTCGCAAGTTCTAGCACAGCACAATCTAAGTGAAAAATATTATTCGGATTTGTCGCATGCGGATACCCTAAGGGGAAATATCGATGCTCGCGAACGTACATCTTGGGATGTAGTAAAATATGATGTGACCGTCAAACCCGATTTCAACAAGAAATTTATTACCGGAAGCAACAAGATAACCTATGCGGACAATGGCGTAAAAAATATGCAAATAGACTTGCAAGAGCCAATGGTTATTGATAGTGTAGTTGGAGATTCCAACAAGAGATATAATTTCAGAAGGGACGGAAACGCCTATTTTGTTTTTATCAGAGACAGTGCCGCCATGTACAAAATCAAGCCAGGATTAATAAGACATCTTACTGTTTATTTCCACGGAAATCCCAAAGTAGCAAAAAAAGCACCTTGGGATGGCGGTTGGATTTTTACGAATGATTCTTTAGGTAGACCTTGGATGACTGTGGCTTGTCAAGGTTTGGGGGCATCTGTTT
>QFOI01000368.1 GCA_003241175.1 Pseudopedobacter saltans | reverse complement strand
GGTGGTATTGGCTTTTTGTTTACTGCGAAAAGCATTTTTAGATTCAATGATCTTTCTAGGGAAAATGACCGGAACTATACGGAGTACATCATCATTGGAACATTGATCAGCTTTGCATTTGCAACATTTTCCGGACTGGCATATAGCTATATGGCAAGTAAAATCTAAAACGGTAGTTTTATTACCTTGTTAGGATATTCTCTAGCAAAAGTTTCTACCAATTGGTTCGTATATTGGAACGTGGAGTAGGGTTGCAACTTGTCCTTTAATGAATCTAAATCACTTATGTCTGCATCCTTGTCAATATATCCCATCCCCGCGAAATTGCCATTGTCATACCATACACAGCTTTTTTCATGTGGATATCGCCCCTTGTCAATAATAAAAAAGGAAGGTGCATAATCTCTAAGATGTTGGATGGCATCGTGTACGCGAGCATTATAGGAATCTGAATCCTCCTGAGTCAAATGACAGGAAAAACAGGTTGCCTGCAAGGTACAGTCGCCCAACATACATCGAGAAGGGCATAACGAAAAGTCACGAACCATGTGATGCAAAAAATCACGTCCTTCCTCTTCGGAATGAAATGCATGCAAACAAACTTGATTGCGCGCAATACGTCCTACTGCCAGTCTAACAAATCCTTTTTGGTCCTGATAATCGATCAAGCCAAATTTAGGTTCAAATCGTTTTAGTGCATGATTATATTTAGGCCATAACCTTTTGATTTCGGTGGCTTCCAACAAGAAAGCCATCAATTCTGTTGCACAGATTTCAGAAGACAGATGGTAAATCTCCTGCAAAAAACGTTGACGCTGTGGTCCGAAATTGGTTCCAGTAAAATGTTGGGCCACTCGCTTTTTGATATTGATAGCCTTGCCAACATATATTGGTTTGAACTTGGCATCCAAAAAATAATAAATACCTGCTTTTTCTGGTAGTTGATCAAACTCGGATTTGGGTAGTTGTGGGGGCAATAGCTGTTCCTTCGTTTCACTAGTCAGCATTTTTTCGATATGGCCATTTTCATCCCATTCCAACATTTTCATAAAAAGCAAAACCGTTGCATCCGCATCTCCACCTGCTCGGTGACGATTAGACAGCGGTATTTCCAGAGATTGACACAACCGACCCAGGCTATAAGAAGGTAAACCAGGCTTGACTTTTCGACTGATACGAACTGTACATAGTTTGGATGTTTTTAGATCCAGACCGACTTTCTGTAAGGCAAAACGAATAAAGGAATAATCAAAATTAACATTGTGCGCCACAAAAATCCGATGATGCAAAAGCTGGTATACCTTTTCCGCAATATCGATAAACTGTGGGGCTTCTTCCACCATTTCATTGGAAATACCTGTCAAAGATTCGATGTGGTAGGGGATATGTTGAAGCGGATTTATCAACGTTTCAAACCGATCAAGAATGTTTATGCCGTCCGTAATAACAATAGCGATGTCTGTAATACCAGAACTGGAGGCATGTCCTCCCGTCGTTTCAATATCCACTATTGCATATTCCTTATGTACATTCTTTTTACTCAAAATTTCCTATTGTAGATCAAAAGTAGTCATTTTATTTACTAAATAAAGTAGTAATGCTAAATAAATTAGTCTGTTGAAAAGAAAAAAGGGAACACATCGTATTCCCTTTTTTTTAATATAATAAAATGCTTTTTAATCCATACTTACGGATACACTTCCTGCGGAAGTAGAGGCTTTTAACGGAATGCCTCCACCGTTGGATTTTGCATTGATATATGTTTTAGTAATAGTTCCCTGCAATGTTGTATTGGATATATTGACATGATCACCATTTAGTTGAAGATCATAGCCTTTGTTTTTAGGTACGTGTATATTAATTCCGCCTGCTGATGTAACTAACTTGATTCCCTTACCCGGATCGGTAAAAGTGCCATTGATAGATCCACCACTTGTAGATGCATCTGTCGTACCTGCAATATTTTTAAGTGTAATGGAACCTCCTGAAGTCTGAGCAGATAAACTGCCAGAAATGCTATTGGCGTTAATACTTCCGCCACTTGTAGCAGCTTTGATATCACCGTTCAAACCGTCCATATTGATACTTCCCCCAGAAGTCACGACACGCAAATTTCCCGAGCTTTGTTTAAGCGTAATACTGCCACCACTTGTATTGGCATTAAGTCGGCCATCAACTTTTTCAATATCGAGACTACCGCCACTAGTAGTAATATTTTCAGTTCCTTTAAGATTTTGTATCTGTATGGAGCCGCCACTGGTTGCTATGGATGAAGATGTCTGTATTGGAACAATAACCTTGTAACTGATACTGACACTGTTTTTATTAGACCAGGATTTGCCTTTGTGTTTTGTTTTGGCAAATAAGGTAGATCCATTTAGTCCTGTTTCATATTCATAGTTTGTGGCAATGATGGATTTTGCATCTTCCAGAGAAATACTTCTTCCGTTACCGCTAGCTACGTAGACTTCCAAAATAGCCTCGCCACTAGAAGTACCTTCTGCATAAATAGAACCACCGGTAGTCGTTAATTCAATGTTTTTTATGGAAGAAAGAGGAAAGGTCTTTTTTTCAAACAAAACTTTCTTTAAATCTTTGGACTGAGCCATTCCGAAAACGGATAGTAATACACCACAAACGGTTCCTAATAAGAGTCTCATGTTATGTTTTTATTTAAGACGCACGATCCAACAAAATGTTACAGCTTCAAGGAACTTTATTTTTTCTCGGATTCGTATTTTGCTTTTACAGTGTCCAAATGTTGCTTGAATTTTTCAATATTAGGATCATAGCCGTATTTGACATCGCTTAACATATTTTGGTCGGTATCCATGAACATGTAAAGGGGCTGTGACAACATTCCAAACTTAGATGATTCAAAATCTTTGACTTTGTCACCAAGCGTTGTAATCTCTTTACCTTCTTTGTTTGTGTAGACTTGAGCAGAAGGTAAATCTGAGTTTTCATCAACGTACAAACTCACTATCACAAAATCTTTACGCAATTTTTCCAAAACTTCTGGGTTGCTCCAAACCTCGGCTTCCATCTTGCGACAATTAGCACAAGAATGTCCTGTGAAATCCAGCATAATAGGCTTGTTCAGAATTTTTGCAGCAGCGATTCCCTCATCCAAATCGTAGTAAGTTGTAAGTCCCAAAGGTGCATCATGCAATTTGTCTGTATATAATTTTGGTGGCTGAACGGCTGTATTTTCAGTTGATGATTTACTTGCCCCAGCCGAACCGATTTTATATTGGAGTTCATTCAGGTTAAAATCCTGTGTATTGGTTGGCGGCAAAATTCCACTCATGGATTTGAGAGGTGCACCCCACAAACCAGGAATCAAATAAACGCCAAAACAGAATATTGCAATGGCAAAAAACAATCTAGGGATAGAAACGTATGTCAAATCACTATCATGCGAAAATTTAATTTTCCCCAACAAATACATTCCAGCCAAAAGACTCAAAACGATCCAAATGACAAGGAAAATTTCGCGATCCAAAAGATGCCAACCGTAAATAAGATCCACATTAGACAAAAACTTCATCGCCAATGCCAACTCCACAAAACCGAAAACTACCTTGACGCTATTGAGCCAACCGCCACTTTTGGGAAGTGCTTTCAATAGGGAAGGGAAGAAGGCAAATAAAGAGAATGGAATGGCAAGTCCTGCACTCAAGCCTAACATTCCCAATACAGGAGCCATTTTAGCTGAAGTACCACTTACTTGAGCCAATAAAGTACCAACTATAGGGCCTGTACAAGAAAAAGAAACAATAACCAATGTCAATGCCATGAAGAAAATACCCAAAAGTCCACCTTTACTTGATTTTTCATCTGCTTTATTCGCC
>QFOI01000367.1 GCA_003241175.1 Pseudopedobacter saltans | reverse complement strand
ATACGACACCTAGTAAGTTTAAAAAAATTGGAGTTCCTACTGAAGGAAAATATCTTGATTATTCTATAGTTGAAAAAAATAAAGAATATGAATTAGAGACAAAAGGAACTGTAGCACAATATTATTCTAATTTCAAAAATGATATAATAAAGAAAAAGAGCAATGAAAACCTAAAAGATGTTTATTTGAGGTTTGGAACGATTGCGATGATAAATAATTATGGAGATACAAAAGAAACTAAATGTGTTGTTGTTGATGACCCACCCAATGAACAATTTATTACAGATTCAGATTGATAGTACCTTTCATAGATTTTTTCTTTATTCGATGCAATATAAAATAATTTCGAAATCTTCTATAAAATGATTTTATTAACTAAGTCATCTGAAATTTTTATTTTTTTATTGCTTTGAAAGTTGCAATAATATTATTGGAGATATCTATTACTTTTAGAATATAAACACCAGAAGGGAACATATTTAAGTTATTTACCTCAATATTTTGATTTCCACTATTTAGCTGTATTTTTTCAGTTCGAACTACAATTCCATTCATATTGAATATGGATAATGTGGCTGTTTGAGATTTCAAATTGTTCAAACTGATTATTACTTTATCAATGAATGGATTAGGATATAATTTATTTATTTTAGTTTCATTATTATTACCATAATAAATGGATTGAATATTTGAAAGTTGATAGTTACCATCAAAATCATAATTTTTTAACCTATACTGATAATAACCTGCAAATTTTGGGTAATCAACAAACTGATATGAACTACCAGATGTAATATTTGTAGCTTTTACGGTTCCAATTGTTACAAAAGCAGAGCTGTCTTGATATTTTCTTAAAATTTCAAAACGGTCTGTATTTATTTCAGTAGCCGTTTGCCAATTTAGTGTGATATTATTAGAATATGCTGTAGCTATAAATGATTTCAATACAATTGGTAGAGCCGTTGCAATTGTTCTATAATTACTCATTAATGTTGCAGGGCTAGCACAAAGAGCTGAAGAGGTAACTTTTAAAGAATAATTATCCCCACTTGCAGTTGAAGTAGATGTTGTATACGCGGATGAAGTGGCATTTGAAATTGCACTTCCATTCAAGTACCACTGGTAGGATGGAGTTTGTCCCAAATTACTCGAATCTGATATTTTGAATGTTATAGGAATTGTAGAATTTAAGTTTGAAATACTAATTGTTGGAGTTGGAGAATTGTTGACTACAGTACTTACAGCTGTGCTAGTCACAGGGTTGTTGGTTGCACAAGTAATTGAACTTTGCATTTTAATTGCAATCGTATGTGTTCCGGTTGTTAAACTATTTGTATTTGTCGTTGTCCCCGTTCCTAATCCAGAATTTTCAGTACCATCTAATAACCAGGTATAAGTTGGAGCGGAACCAGCATTTGTTTTATTCGTTACAGTATATGATGCATTAGTTCCATGGCAAATATTTGTACTGCCTGATATAGTAACGGTTGGGCGAATTGTATTTAAAATTGATTTAAATACTGCACGATTGCTAGTATTTGAGGATAAACAACCAGCATCAGTGCTGGCAGTTGCTGTAACTCTTACATAATAGTATGACGATGAAGGAGATGCTGTATAGGTATTTGTTGTACTAGATGCAGTTGTCCATGTAGTGCTGTCTGTCGAATATTGCCATACATATGTTGGATTTGTACCACCATGAATTGTATTCGCACTGTAGATAATTTGCTGTCCAGAACAATAGTAATTAGTTGTAGAATCTAGATTTGAATTAATCACAACGGAAGGTTGCGATACTCCACTAGTTGCATAACCAACATTTGAACTTGTGCCAGAAGCTTGGTAACCCGTTACAGCAAAAATATTCCCAGCAGAAGAGGTTGTAGACGCATTTGTTAATGTGATAGAAGATATTGTTTTATTATAATATTGTGCTGGAATAGTAATAGGAGATTCAAATAAGGCGTAATTTGTGGCATCAATAGTACCAGTAAGACTTACTCTGGATAATGTTCTTATTGAAATATCAGGACCTGAAGATGCATACCAATCTCTAAAAGAAACGGTATTATTAGTTAGATTTCCAGGATAAGTTGTACCATCAGAAAATTTTACTTGATAACTATAGATGGTTTGTCCATTTCCAGAGGTTCCAAGTAAGTACAATTTTGCCAATGCGGTAGGGGTCGTAAAATTAATTGTAGATACACCACCTGTTAACGTCCTAGCTGAGTTATTAGTTGATGCGTAAGATTGTAAGTTATATGTTAATGTATTGTCTTGCAAGCTGGTAATTGTTCTATTCGTTGGTAATCCAGCGGAGGAGCCTCCATATCCAGATTCAAATAAATCCCATCCAACAACGACATCATTATCTAACTTTGTTGTGGTCGCAGCTGTTACACTGGATGCTCCAGATTCAACGATTACATCTTGATTGAAACTGTTTGAATTTAATGCAATCGGTGTTGGATTGTAATAAGTTACTGCACCACTACAGCCATTGTTATCTGTTACAGCGACAGAATAAGAGCCAGATGGTCCCATTATTTTTGAGGTATTATAGCCTGTAATATGATTGGTTGATGCATTTGACGAAGTGATTAAAGTACCATTTACCGTCCAAACATAATTATAAGGGGCGGTACCTCCTGATGGCGTTACGCTAACAGTTGCATCATACGAATTACTACAAGAAGCAGAGGTAGAAATGGTGGAGGCTGTAATTGCAGTGGGGTTTGTTAAGGTTACATAGATTGTTTTATAATTATTGTTGGCATCTTTTACACTTACTGGATAGGTGCCAGCTTTCAAACTTGAAAAAGTACTACCAGATTGCCATCCTCCAGCACCTGCTTCTGATAATTGATATTGGTAAGGAGCTGTCCCTCCAGATGCGGTAGCTACAACAATTCCATCTGTCCCTCCATTACATTTAGGATTGGTTAAAACTGTTGAAATACTTAACTGAGCTTGCAAAGAACAACACAGCACTAGTGTAAAAACTAATAAAGAAAGATTTTTAAATAAAGGCATAAAATAATGTGTAAAATTTTTCTATAAAATTAAATATTGATATTTAATAATTAATTTGCAAATATACTATTTATCAGTTTAATTTGTTGTACACTCATTCAATATTTATTTTTAGATTGTTTAAATTTTATTTTAAAGCAGTTTTGTTTAAGAATTGAATGATTTTTGTAATCTTTATTTTGAACAGCATTCTCGTGTGTTGTAGGCTTTCCCGTTTTAGTACAAGTTAAAACTAAACTATTTTCTTTTCACCAGCCAAAGAATTTTGTAGGGGGTGAGTGTAGCGAAGGCGTAGCCGAAGCGGAACGAGCCCCTACAAAATTGGCGACCGAACTTTTGCGGTAACTTACCGGTGATATTCCTCCCAATGCATCATGGGGACGTTCGTGGTTGTAGTCCTTCACAAAATCATCCGTAATTGTTACTACATCTTCCAAACTTTCAAAGATATAAGCATACAATACATTTTCCCTATAGGTCCTGTTAAACCGTTCTGCATCGGCTTGCCTGGTTGGATGTACTGAAAATGGATATCGTTGGACTGACTCCAGATTTGCATCAAACCTGCAATCAGTTCCGGGCCGTTGTCCATGCGGATGTTTTGTGGTTTACCGTAGCGCGCTATCAAATGCTGCAACACCCAGACTACCCGACCGCTTTTCAAACTATAATCCACTTCGATAAACAACACTTCTCTGTTATAGTCGTCTATCACATTAAAACTTCTGAATTTTCTTCCGTTGGACAATACGTCACTAGTGAAATCTATACTCCAGCCCTGTGTAAATCCTTCTGGAACAAACAAGGGGTGCTTTTCCCG
>QFOI01000366.1 GCA_003241175.1 Pseudopedobacter saltans | reverse complement strand
TGGATACAACCAGAAAAACGGCCATAAGAAGATGTGATTTTTGTAAAGATATTCCAGATGTTTATTCGCCTTCTATTTGGGCTGGTTGGTATCGTGGTTTGTTTACGGAATACAAAGAAATTACGCGATCTGAATTTGCAAAAGTTCCTCATTTTCTACATGTGGAATGGGGCGGCGACAGCCATGCCGGACGCAATTCCGAAAATCCTGACAAAGCTTTGCAAAAAATAAAAGCAGCGGGCGCAGCTGACGAAAGAGCGGGTGACGCTTCCTTAATTGGAGGTGCAGCAAGAGTTTCCAAAGATGGAGATTGGAGCGAATCCTATATCTGTAATTTGTATGATTGGCATTTAAAAGAACAAGAAACGATGCCTTGGTTGACAGGTACTGCGATGTGGGTTTTCAAAGATTTTGCAACACCTGTACGACCAGACAATCCAGTTCCTTATGTCAATCAAAAGGGTGTAATTGAAAGAGATTTTACCAAAAAAGAATCTTTTTATGTTTTCCAATCTTATTGGACAGAGAAACCAATGATTCATATCAATAGCCATAATTGGCCAGTGCGTTGGGGAGAACAAAATGAGGAAAAAATGATCAAAGTATATTCCAATTGTTCTGAAGTCGAATTATTTGTAAATGGAAAAAGTTTGGGTACTAAAAAAAGAAATAGCCAAGATTTCCCTGCCGCAGGACTTCGTTGGAATATTCCAATGGTGCAAGGAGACTATCAAGCAATTGCTGTTGGCAAAAAAGGAAAAGAAACCGTACGCGACACTATCCAATTCAAATACCAATCCGACAAATGGGGAATACCAGCTCAATTGCAATTGACAAAATTGAAAGAGGAAAACGGTATTGTAACTATTGAAGCCAAACTATTTGACGACAAAGGAATCCAGTGTTTGGATGCGACTAATTTCATTCGCTTTGAATCGGTAGGAGACGGCGAGTTGATTGCAAATCAAGGAACTAGTTCGGGTTCCAAAAAAGTACAACTATATAACGGCCGAGCAATTATTCGCTTAAAAAAGACAGGTAAATGTGTTGTTTCTGCGAAGGTGGATTTGCCTATTGCTACTGCGTTTTTGAATGTGAAATAGACTTAAAATACTACAACTATATTAAAAGCAGACGTGCCTAATAGGTACGTCTGCTTTTAATATAGTTGTAGTATTTTCCCATACGCTTCTGCAGCTTTGTGAACTTGAATAGTCCAATCATCTGCAGCACTATCGTCTGCTCCGTCAGAGATGTACTTCAAGCATAGAAACGGAATTTTCTCTTTCATAGCGATCATTGCAAGAGGATAACTTTCCATATCTACAACGTTGTAGAAAGTTTGATTATGGCCCATTTCAAAACTATCACCACTACCACATATACCCATCTGTAAACCATTAAAAGCAAGTCCATATTCCAAAACCACAGGCATACCTGACAAAGGCGTTTCGTACTGGGCATAACCAAGACCTCTTACATCCATGTCTCTTTGCACAAATTTGTCACAACATACTACAGTTCCTTTAGGAAAATGATTACTGCCAGCAGATCCCAAATTAACAATCAGATCTGGCTTCTGTTTTTGTATTTCTTTTGTTAATCCATAGGCGGCATTGACTTTCCCAATACCGGTAAAAAGGGTATTGCAATTCTTAAAAACATCTGCTGCTTCCGACTCTAATGCAAAACAAAACAATGTATTTTCAAGTAAAAAAGATTGTTTATTGCTAATTCTTATCATATTTATGTGAATGTTTGTAAATTTGAAAAAGGTTTTCATTTATCAATCAAAACATTTGATTCAATCATAAATTTTTATGATCATGAAAAACAAATTATCAATCCCAAATTCTTTTCTTTGTCCTCTCCTTCCTTAACTTTTAGCAAAAAAAATATCGATGAATTAATCCGCAAACTTAAAAAAATAAAATAATTTTTGAATGCTTCATGAAAATTTGATATTGGTTCTTATTTTATTACTTGGTATTACTTTGCTAGTAATGCTTGGACAAAAATTAAAGATTGCGTATCCTATTTTTTTAGTATTGGCGGGTCTGATTATCGGATTTATACCAGGTGTTCCTAGTGTTTCCATTGACCCAAATTTGATTTTTCTCATTTTTTTACCTCCGCTTCTATATGAAGCCGCATGGTATACTTCTTGGAAAGATTTTTGGGAATATAAAGGCGCCATTTTTTTGTTGGCTGTAGGTTTAGTAATTTTTACCTCTGCAACTGTAGCTTATTTTTCCGTCCTACTCATTCCCGGTTTTACACTTTCATTGGGTTTTGTATTGGGCGGTATTATTTCTCCACCTGATGCAGTAGCTGCTTCTGCCATTTTAAAAAAATTCAAGATCCCCAAAATTTCCATGTCTCTTTTAGAGGGCGAAAGTTTGGTAAATGATGCAACCAGTTTAATTGTATTCAAGTTTGCATTAGCCACCGTAATAACTGGCAATTTCGTTATCCAAG
Source organism: Pseudopedobacter saltans (assembly GCA_003241175.1). Taxonomy (GTDB): domain Bacteria; phylum Bacteroidota; class Bacteroidia; order Chitinophagales; family Chitinophagaceae; genus Rhizosphaericola. Next base: position 1,382 of record QFOI01000366.1, on the reverse strand, counting down.
ATGCTGCACTTAATTTTGTAGTTGTAGCTTTAGGAGGAATTGTCGTTGGTCTTATAGTTGGAGCCATTTTTTATGCTATTCATCGTTGGTTACCCAAAAATGATAATATTGATGTCGTATTGACATTTCTTACTCCTTATTTCATGTACATCGCAGCCGAAGAAATTCATGTTTCTGGAGTTATTTCAGTTGTAGCTGGCGGACTACTTTTATCTAGTCAATCTCTAGTTATTCTTACTCCCAGTTCAAGAGTCAAAACCTTTTCTACTTGGGGCGGCATTACTTTTATATTGAATGGTATTGTCTTTATTCTAATCGGATTGGGCCTTCCTGAAATTGTTAGTGGAATGAAAAATCGATACTCCATTTTGGAAGCGACATGTTATGGTGGATTAATTAGTTTGTTGACTGTTGTCATTAGATATATTTGGTTTGATACAACACGGCTTATTGCTTTTTGGGTAAATAAACAAAGTCGTATACGCTATCAACATACTACGTGGAAAGGAAGATTGATTGTAATTTTGGGTGGTATGCGTGGCGTTGTTTCCTTAGCGGCAGCATTATCGATTCCAATCATGATAAGCGATACTGTAGAATTTCCATTGCGAAACCTTATCTTATTTATAACCTTTATAGTTATCTTTTTCACATTAGTAGTTCAGGGGCTTTTACTGCCAATTATTGTCAAAAGGTTACATATTAATGAGACCAATTATGATCTGAGTGAAGAAGAGCAAGTATCGAAAATAAGAATGCAATTAGTAGAAACTGCTATTAAAAAATTGGAAAAGGACTACTTCTCACAATGCAAATCCAATGTCATATTGGGTAATTACAAAGAGGAATTAGAGCATACTTTATATGACCAAAAAAAGCGATTGGATATTCTAAAGACGGGCGCACTAGATGTAAAAGGATTAAATGCATTTAACAGCGTAATGTTGGATATTATCAATGCACAACGTAAAACCTTACATCATTTGAAAAACGACAAACAAATAGACTCAGAACTTATTACCTCTGAAGAATGGCAACTGGACCTTGACGAAATGCGTATAAATAGTTTTTTGTCAGACATTAATAAATCAAAAACTTAAATTGAAACCTGTTGTAATTCTCGATGTATTTTAGATACTTTTAAAACAGTGAAAAATGGTTCGTCACTTGAACAACAGGCAGGTTCGGCTTAACCCATTTGAAACCAACGCTTTGGACTGCTATTCGGTTAGCAATGTTAAAATGAATTTCATGCTAACCGAATTACTGCCTTAAAACTTGGATTTCTTTGTATTTATTTGGATCACTAATAAATAAAAAAACGTGCTAAACCATTGATTTAGCACGTTTTATATCTTTTTGAACTCCTTAAGAGCGGACCG
>QFOI01000023.1 GCA_003241175.1 Pseudopedobacter saltans | reverse complement strand
GTATTAATATTGTTGACGTAAGAATAAATGTGCTCCTTAAAATCATCATTGTATATCAATGCGACTTCAACGGTAACATTCGTCGTCTCATCATAACCATCTACATATAAGGCATTTGGAATCAAAGGGCTACGGCCAGCAGAGTCATCCAAAAGTTTGATGTATTCCACTATTCCACCTTCACTGTAAAATGTTTCTGTAAAAGTGGCTCCAGATTCGGGATCCTTTTCACGCAAATCATTTAAAGTGATGCTTATTTTTTTATTCAAATAAGCCAATTCCCTCAAACGATTTTCCAATATAGAGCGCTTGTAAACGGTTGTCGTCGTAAAAATTGTATGATCTGGCCAGAAATGAACAGTCGTACCTGTTTTGTCCGAAATCCCAATTTCCCTAACAGCATATTGAGGAACGCCTATCTTGTATTCTTGTTCGAATATTTTTCCTTCGCGATTGACAACGACATGGAAATCGGAACTCAAGGCATTAACGCAACTAACACCGACACCATGTAAACCACCCGATACCTTATACGTATTTTTGTCAAACTTACCACCCGCATGCAAAACAGTCATTACGACTTCCAATGCACTTTTGTTTTCTTTGGTATTGATACCTGTCGGGATACCTCGACCATCGTCTTCCACAATGATGGAATTGTCTTCACAGATAGTAACCACAATATTTTTACAGTAACCAGCTAAAGCTTCATCGATAGAGTTGTCTACAACCTCGTAAACCAAGTGATGCAAACCTTTTTCGCCAATATCGCCGATGTACATCGCAGGTCTCTTACGAACCGCTTCCAAACCTTCCAAAACCTGGATACTATCAGCACCATAACCGCCTTGGTTGGCAGTTACATCTTCATTCAAATTTTCCTGACTCATATAAAATTTTGATGGCTTGTCGAAATTGATCGACAGCCATGCGAAGTTAATCATTTTTAGGCATTTTTACAAGCCTTTTGAATGCTGTTTTGTCCACAAAAAATAGATATTTACTCCCATTATAGCTTGCCTGTTTTCGTTTTTTAGGTAGGTTTGCATTTTCAATACCATTTACATGTCTACAATATCATTATCAGGACTTTCCGACTTTTTGCTTCCAATTGACACCATGCGTTTATCTGGCGATGAAGGATTTCGTCAAACCCAATTGGGCAAACATATTTTGGCTAATGAAGGAGAACTTCCCGATCTGGATGATGTCGATTTGATATTGGTTGGATGTGGCGATTCACGAGGAGCATTTGGTGCAAAAATCGATGACGAAACTCCTAATGCAGTAAGAGAACAGTTTTACCGTCTTTACCAATGGCATGAGGATGTAAAAGTGGCAGACCTAGGAAACATTAAGTCAGGTTTAACCATGCAAGATACTTATGCTGCCTTGACTGCTGTATTGAAAGAAATCATTCCATCGGGCAAAAAAGTCGTGGTACTTGGTGGAAGCCATGACTTGACTACTGCCCAATATGACGCTTATGCTTCATTGGAAAAAATCATCGAAGCTGTGTGTGTAGACGCTCGCATTGATGTAGACATGGACAGTCCATTGCCTATTGACAACTTTCTTTTACCTATGTTCACTCGCGAACCTAATTTTTTAAAACAGTACAACCATATTGGATTTCAAAGCTACATGGTACATCCTGGTATGTTACAAACAATCGACAAACTAGGATTTGATTGTTTCAGAGTGGGAAAAGTAAAGGAAAACATGGAGGAAATGGAACCCATTATTCGCGCATCGGATATGATGAGTTTTGACATTGCAGCTATTGAGCATGCCCACGCACCTGCTAATACATTTACACCAAATGGTTTTAATGGAGAAGAATCCTGCTTGCTTTTACAATATGCAGGCTTATCCTCTCATATTTCGACTATTGGCATTTACGGTTACAAACAAGAAGAGGACCATCACGAAATGACTGCAAAACAGATAAGCCATATGCTTTGGTACCTCATGGATGGCATCCACCAAAGCAAAGAAGAACAACCCATTAGCCAATCCGAACATTTCAACCACTTTCATCTTTGCTTTGCGGAAATGGATTCTACATTTTTGCAAAGTCGCGTTACAGGAAGATGGTGGATGGAAGTTCCAAGCTCCGGCTATATTCCTTGTAGCAAAAATGACTATATACAAGCTGCCAATAATGAAATTCCCGAAAGGTGGTTTAGAGCAGTTGAAAGAAGCTAAAGTTTTTTTTCAAACATTTTCCTACAATAAAATGTTTTAACTATATTTGATATCAAAATGATATCAAAATGGAAAAATCAATAACACCTGTTTCGGGATTTCTGGCATTGCTGCTTGGCATTCTACTATTGCTAGCTGGAGGTTATCTTTTTTTTAGTGGCGCGCCACAAGGCTCTATTGGAATGATTGCACTGGGTATAGTCTCCTTTATCGTAGCAGTTTTCTTGTTGAAGGGCATAGTTATCATCAACCCGAACCATTCCAAGGTTTGCGTTTTTTTTGGTAAATATGATGGAACTATCAAGGCAAATGGATTACTTTTCGTTAATACACTTTACCAGAAATTTACCATTTCTCTTCGTGCCGAAAACATGGAAAGCAATAAGCTGAAAGTCAATGACAGCATGGGAAACCCTATAGAAATTGCTGCCGTAATTGTTTGGCAAGTAAAAGACACTTACAGAGCAGCCTTTGAAGTCTCCCAATACATGAACTATGTAAAAGTTCAGAGCGAAGCAGCTATCAGGCATTTGGCGAGTAGTTTTCCTTACGACAATTTAGAAAATGAAAAGGCAACTATCACTTTGCGTGAAGGTACTGAACAAGTTACTTCTATATTGATTGATGAATTAAACGAACGCCTTTCATTTGCTGGTGTTCACGTATTGGAAGCACGTATCAGCCATCTGGCTTATGCACCCGAAATCGCCAGCGCCATGCTGCAACGTCAACAAGCGACTGCAATCGTCGCAGCAAGAACAAAGATTGTGGAAGGCGCTGTCGGAATGGTGGAAACCGCGCTTGAAATGCTTTCCAAAAAAGATATTGTCCACTTGGATGATGACAAAAAAGCGGCAATGGTGAGCAATCTTATGGTCGTACTTTGTGGTGAAAAAGCAGCAACTCCTGTCATGAATACAGGAACCTTATATCAATAGATTTCGAGTAATGAAGGATAAAAAATCATTTGTACTGCGAATAGATACAGAGATGTACGAAGCTTTGGAAAAATGGGCTTCGGATGAGTTTCGCAGTGTCAATGGCCAGATAGAATGGTTGATTGCCAAACAGCTAAAAGAAACCAACCGTTGGAAGTCCAAAATCTCGAAAAAAGATACAGACCAGCAAGAACAAAAAAAGTCGAAAAATTAATTTCCGACTTTTTTTGTTCTTATTGCTCATTTACTACGAAGGTAAATTTCCGAAGTTCTGCTTTTTCTTGTATTTTATTATCCTCTATTAATGGGGTCCAATGTTTACTCGATTTTTTCATCACACGAACAGCTTCATCTGCTGTCCCATAGCCTGGATCATTTTCCGCAAAAACATTTTTCAACTCTCCGCTAGAACTTACTACAAAAGATATGGTTACAGTATACTTCCCAATAGGGGCTCCATTTTTGTACGGAATGTCTACATTAAGGTTTTTCATCAAAAATTTAATCCACGCAGACTTTCCTTCTTTAAATCTGATCGGCCGATATGCAGTATAACTTGCGTTTTGACTTCCATCTGGCATCCAACTTTGCTCATCCATCTCATATCCTGTAGTATCATATGAAGCTGAATATTTCTTTTGACCATTTTCATAATACATTGTCGAAGATTTCTTTCGATAATTGCTATACAGGGTTTCAGATTTAAGCGATCCTGAAATATAATAATACTTAAACGATCCTTTTCTTTTCGAAACAGTACTATCCTCTCCATAACCATCCATTTGTATTTGATTATTAGAAACATAGAAGTCCTGTCTATGCCATGAGTTTGCTTCTACGAAAACTTTAGAATAGTAGTAAGCTGAGTCTTTATTACACTCCTTCCAATTTTCATCATAAAATTTGTAAGTTGTATCTACCTGCGCATTTACATTATATGGTAAAGCGAAAAGCATTATAGTCAATACATTAAAGAAAATTCGCATATTAATTTGCAATTAATATTTTATAAAAAGACAAAATTACAATCCAAAAACGCCCTTATTGATTACCTGTAGCATCGTCAATTTGTATTGACTCTGGACAAGAAACGAAATATTATGCAAACTCCCACCGTAACTGATCATACGAACCGGCACATCGTGAATGCTATCAAATAAACGCATCAAGGCATCTTTTGTTTCCGCAATATGGTCACCGACAACGGAAACGATCGTCATGTCGCGATCAACTTCCACAATACCGAAAGGTTCTAATTCTTTGACGATTTCTTTCAAAAACTCTTCATTGTCTATGGTTACGGAAACTGCCACTTCAGATGTGGTAATCATATCAATGGAAGTTTTGTATTTTTCAAAAACTTCGAAGACTTTTCTAAGGAAACCATATGCCAATAGCATACGACTGCTTTTTATCTTGATGGCGATGATGCCATCTTTTGCAGCAACGGCTTTTGCACCATGGGTCTCTACCGTTTTTTGAATGGTAGTCCCTTTTGCTTTGGGCTCCATTGTATTGAGCAACTTGACAGGAACACCTGTTTGCTGCGCCGGCCAGATACAAGTTGGATGTAAAATCTTCGCACCGAAATAAGCCAACTCCGACGCTTCATCAAAACTCAATTCTTCTATAGGTAAAGTTTTGTCTACTACACGCGGGTCGTTGTTGTGCATACCATCAATATCTGTCCATATTTCACAAACGGATGCGTGGATGGCAGCAGCAATAAGCGATGCCGTATAATCACTTCCACCACGCTTTAAGTTATCAACCTCACCTCTGATGTTGCGGCAAATGTAGCCTTGCGTTACAAAAAGTTTTTTGTCTGTATGTTTTGCCAACAATGCTTCCAGTTTATTTTTAATAACAGGAAGATGAGGCTCACCTTCGGCATCGATACTCATGAATTCCAAAGCCGGAATCAATAAATGATCAATATTGTTTTCGTCCAGATAAAGATCAAACAATTTAGTACTCATCAATTCCCCTTGAGCCAATATATCCTTGGATAACGCTTCGCTAAAGGAAATCTTCAATATGATATGTAAAAATTCAAAATGCTCACCAATGACGGACAGTGCCTTTTGACGATATTCTTCTGTTTTCAAAAGTTCATGGATGAACTTTTTGTAATGTTCAAACAAAGTGTTGATCACTAATTCAGCGCCTTCTTTATCATAGCTTGCCAGTTTGTCTCCTATCTGAACCAAAGAGTTGGTCGTACCACTTAAGGCACTCAGCACAACGATTTTGGGTTCTTGGTCAGCAGTAATCAGGTCAGCCACCTGAAACATTCTTTCGGGTTTACCAACACTTGTACCACCGAATTTCATCACTTTCATATCCAATACGAAGTTTTTGTTTTTTTATAAAATTCAAATCAAAGTATGCGAAAATAATACAACTTAACCTAACAATACAAAAAAGAAAGCCGCCTAGCTAATGCTAGACGGCTTCTATTATCTGTTGACTAATTTCCGGTAAAGGAATTAGAACAATTTGAATTCAACACGACGGTTCATTGCACGTCCTGCGTCTGTTTTGTTAGATGCAATTGGGTTTTCTTTACCGAAACCTTCAGCAACGATCTGAGAATCGTTAACACCTTGGCTCAACAAGTAATCTTTAACCGCTTGTGCACGTTCTTTAGACAATTTCAAGTTGTAAGCTTGGCTACCAACGTTGTCAGTGTAACCAGACAATTTCAAGTTGAAGTTTTTAGCTTTCAATACTTCAGCCAATTTATCCAAACTTGGTTTAGAATGTTCAGCGATTGTAGCTTTACCAAACTCAAATTCAAGATTTTTAACCGCAGCACTTACAGTAGCTTGATCTTCTTTAGTGATAACTCTTTCTTGTTTGATGATTGTATTGGTAACTTGTATTGGGCAACCAGAACCATCAACTTGAGTTCCTGCTGGAGTATTTGGACATTTGTCGAACAAGTCAGAAACACCATCACCATCAGAATCAACTTTAGCAGCATCTACTTGTGTTTGCAAAGCAGCGATATCTTGTGCATGTTTTGCTTCCAAAGCTTGACGAGCTTGTTCTTCTTGATCCAATTGAGTTTTCAATGCTGCATTTTTATCCCAAAGATCTTGAGCTAAAGCTTTAGCAGGATTGTGTTGGATCAACTGTGGTTTGTGTTTTGCACCAATAGCGAATTCCAAACCAAGATTCAACTGAGAGAATTGATCACGATTGTTGTAACCCGCTTTTTCTCCAATACCATCGAAATCTTTTGCGTTAACCAAGTTAACTTTATAGTTCAAGTCCAAGTTAACTGTGTTAGACAAAACGAATTTAGCACCAACACCTACTGGTAAATAGAATTCGTTTCTGTAAGTTTTTCCACCAACTGTAGGAACAACAGCACCATTGTTTTCAGTTTTGAAACGCATAGTACCACCACCAGCAGTGATGTAAGGAATAAAGGCAGTCTTACCATGCAACCAGTTTACAGAACCAAAATTGAACTGAGCGTTCATCGAGATCGCGTAGTCAATAGAAGTTTTGAAATCTGTTGCTGGGTTAGCACCTCCACGTTCAGATGCTTCACGAGTTTGGCTTCCTTTTACACTACCTTTCACTACTCCACGCATGAAGTCAGCTTGCAAAGCAAAGTTGTGAGCCAATTGTTTTCTGATGTAGCCACCATAAAGAAGGTCGACTGTCTTAGGATTGAAGTTGTTGAAGTAGTTACCTGTACCATTTGGCAATCCAAATGGGGCTGAACCACCACCATAGAATCCAAAAGACCATGTACGCATACCATCAACGCCAGAGAAAGGAACTACACGTCCTTCTTGAGAGGCATTCAAAGAATCAGAGGTAGCACTTTGAGCTGATGCAGCTCCGGCAATGATGCTGGCAACTGCAGCCATCATGACCTTTTTTCCAAATTGAACTTTCATAAATAAATATTAAGTTTTAATTTTTTGTTTAACAATAGAGTCAAACGATATTTTTCAAAACATTAGGTTCTTGTTATCAAACCTTGTGCCATTTTTAACGTTGTGTTTCAAAAATGGAGCGCAAAGATATTCACAACTTTTTCAAATAACCCAAATAAATCCAAAAAATATTTAAAAATTTTACCGAAAACTATTCAAACACAACAATTAACGTATAACTTTAAATAAAGGTTCATTTTTTTTGAAAAAAAAATAATTTCTTTATTATTTAACACTAAAATGATGTATCAGAAAATAAATTATTAGACATTTTAAGCATTTGTGTCAAATTAGTTAAATCTTTTATAACTTCTTCCTGTATGGGAATACCTTCTTTTCTTCTAATAGTTTCCAATACACGTTCTTGGTCACCAGGAACCTGCACCGTTTCCTCTCCAATAGGCGTTGCACTTCTGAACCGCTTGATCCACCGGTCCATTTGCCCTTTGAAATTGATTGCCGGTTGAAATGCGTCAATACGCATTGCCCCGAGAAAATGTCCCAAACCCTTGCCTGGCATATTGGTAGGCATCGGTACATATGCCGGAAAAGGCGGAGCCCAAGGACCATAAGATGCACCACTCAATACTCCAGTCAATATATCGACCATACTTCCCAAACAATAACCTTTGTGGCTACCGTGAGCTTTATCACTCCCCAAGGGCAAAAGCGCCCCATTGTTTTTCAAGATAGAAGCATCCGTAGAAGACTCGCCATCTAAGGTCTGAGCCCACCCCTCCGGAATATCTTCCTTTTTGCGTTGAGCAATCTCCAGTTTGCCATTGGCCGCGGCCGCCGTAGCAAAGTCTGCCACATATGGCGGCTCGGTAAGCGCAGGTACAGCCATCGCAATAGGATTGGTCCCCAACATTCTTTCCTTACTATAGGTGGGCGCAACCAATGCACTTGCATTAGTCATGGCTATCCCAATCATATCTTGGTTTAAGGCCATCATGGCATGGTAACCTGCAATTCCAAAATGGTTACTGTTTTGTACGCAGACCCAACCAGTACCGGCAGTTTGCGCTTTTTGCATGGCTATCTCCATAGCAAATGGAGCAGAGACTAAACCTAATGCAGCATCCGCATCTACAACTGCTGTTGATAATGTCTCATGGACAATCTTCATATTGGGAGTAGCATTCACACGACCGGCTTTCCATAATCGTACATAACCTGAAAGTCTTGCGACACCGTGGCTATCAACCCCTCTCAAATCTGCGGAAACGAGAACGTTAGCTGCCGTCCTCGCATCATTTTCAGAACAGCCGATAAGCGTAAAAACTTCTTTTGTAAACACTAACAACTGTTCATAACTAATTATTGTCTCCATAAGTGCAAGGTAAGGACTATCCACACTAACCAACATCTAAATAATTAAGATTGTTTTAGACACAAAAACATTTTTATTGTCGTTGTTTTGCAATATGAATAGAACCAGTATATGGACGCCCCTTACTTTAATAGGTTTATTTTTTTCAATAATAAATCCAAGTATCGCACAGCAGAACAATATAAACCAGATCCATACAGATTTCGTAAAAAAAGAAAGAAGGGACAGATTTGACCAATATCTGATGAACAATACAATTGAAGAGACATTCTCTTCTGACCTTGACGAGGATACGGAAGACGCATTCGAATCCTCTTGTCTTTCTGCAACACAATTCATGATCAAAAACGATTTTGTAAAGAGTGGTTTAAACAAAATGATTGCAGGTTACAATACACTTTCCTATTCTGCTAAAAGAGCAATGCTCGCAACCATTTACAGCTTATACCCGACGGAATATAAGGATGCCATGATGGCCATTTTCAATATGGAAACAAATCCAAAACTATTCGCCATTACAGCAGTCTATCTGTACCGCATCCAGCCGGATTACAACTTGCAAAGGAAAATAACCGTCAATATCAATAAAATACCGGGAGCTGATAGCCTACCTGTATTGGTTGAACTGAGAAAGTATATATCTACCTACAATTCTCAAAAAAGTAGACTAACGCCTAATTTAATAGAGCTATTTGTATGGCAAAAAAATCATCATATTAAAACAGTTTACTCTTTTCAAAGATGGAATCGCGACTATGCAGGAATTGCTGTTGTACAATTGGAAGATGGCAGTTTTGCACGAGATGAGGACGGCAAATTACTGACGTTCAGACAATTGGCAAGAGCAGCCTCCAACCTCCCCTATTTTCTAACCAACGGTAATACGCCACAAGGCATTTTTAGCATTAACGGCACAGATGTTTCTAGGAATCTTTTGATAGGGCCTACCCCCAATATACAAACATTGCTTCCTTTTGAAAAGGACAGTAATTTCTGGTTTATGGGTTATGATTCAGCCAAGACGCCATTTGACAATTATATTCAACTATTGCCGAATGCATGGCGTAGTTATGTTCCCATGATGGAAACATTTTATGCCGGAAAATCGGGACGTTCCGAAATCATCATGCATGGCACGACAATAGAAAGTAAATATTTTAAAAATGAGCATTTTTATCCCTTAGCACCAACAGATGGGTGTCTCTGTGCCAACGAATCATGGAATTCAGAAGATGGTTATTTGGCTAAAAGTGATCAACTTGGTTTGATCAATACCTTTAACAGGACGGCAGAAAGAAGAGGGTTGCTTTTTGTCATCAATATATCCAATGAACAGAAACCTGTTTCAGTAGATGATATTGAACCTTATGTGGCAGCATTTGAGAATATGTAAACAACACTATGGATTTTGTTCATTTTCAGCATCAATGAAGAAAGTTTTAATTATAGAAACAATGACAAGCAAAACACCAGTTATTCTTCTAATCAGCATTATTTCATTGACTGCCTGTAGGAATAGCCAGACAAACGATAACTTGCCAACAAACACTGCAAATAAGGATAGCCTGTTAGCGGCAACATTACCAAAACCTACCGTAAGCAATACTGAACAAAAAGTTCGCGAAGATTACAACAATAAAAAATTGAAATACTATTTTCAATCTATACATTATCCATCTGCAAAATTCATTCAATATATGAAAGACTCACTTCAGATTAAGGTCGTATCTGCCAGCGACAGGATAAATTTGGAATATGCTCAGTACAACCAAGCCGTAAACGATATTATTAAAACAGAAAAAGGGATCATTATTGATTCCATATTAAACAATAAACAAGTTTTCCTCTCGCAAATAAGCATTGATGTATATTTGCCTGATGAAGCGTTTACAAGATCTAAGGATTATTTTCATGGGTACGCCTGAGTTTGCAGTAGCGTCACTCGACGCCTTGTTGAAAGCTGGCGCCAATATAGTGGCAGTAGTTACAGGTCCAGACAAGCCTGCAGGCAGAGGGATGAAACTGTCTCAAAGCGCAGTCAAAAAATTTGCCTCAGAGAATAACCTTTTGGTATTGCAACCCGAAAAACTTCGCAATCCAGAATTCATATCGCAATTACAAAACCTCAAAGCGGACCTACAAGTTGTTGTTGCATTTAGAATGCTTCCTGAGATGGTTTGGGATATGCCACCACTTGGAACTATCAATTTGCACGGATCACTATTACCCCAATATAGAGGAGCTGCACCGATCAATTGGGCGGTCATTAACGGAGATAAGGAAACTGGCGTTACCACTTTTAGACTTCAACACGAAATAGATACTGGCGAAATGCTTGTGCGTGCTACTATGCCAATAACGGAGGAAGACACGGCTGGATCCGTTCATGACAAAATGATGGAACTAGGCGCCAAAACACTAGTTGAAACTATCGAAAAACTAGCGGAAGGCAATATCCAAAGTTTACCTCAAGACGAATCCGCTGAGTTAAGAAAAGCTCCAAAACTTTTCACAGAAGATACTAAGATCAATTGGAACGATACAATTGACAATATATACAATCGTATAAGAGGACTTTCGCCTTATCCAGGTGCTTTTACTATTGTAAATGATAAAATTTTTAAAATATACAAGAGCAAAAAAATATACGAACAACCGGACATTGCTATTGGTTCCTACAAAACCGACAACAAAAAAGAAATTCTTTTTGCCGCAAAAGATGGATATATAGCTGCCACAGAAATACAACCGGAAGGAAAAAAGAAAATGCCGACAGAAGACTATTTACGCGGACATCAACTATAACTTATTTTCAATATCAACATGACTAATTTCATACCTGTCTTTCCGATAGAAGTTGTTGTTTATCCTAATGAATCCTATCGTTTACATATATCCAATGATAACTATAAACATTTAATTACAGATTGTTACGGAGAAAACAAACCGTTCGGAATTGTTCCAATTATTAACAATCGACTATCCGAAACAGGCACTTTGGTCGATATTGTAGAAGTGGCAGAGGTGTGGGAAGATGGAAGAATGAATGTTGTAGTCAAAGGATCTACAGTCTTCAAAGTATTGGAACTCATTAAAAGCATACCCGAAAAATTGTATAGCGGAGCTATCGTTTCCTACTTGGACAATATGACTGTTTCTAGTCCATCTATTGCTCAAAAAGTTACGGGTCTTCTGCGTCAATTTCATCATCTTATCAATTACCTACCTACTACTAACAAAGATGATGACCAGATCACAAGTTATGATATGGCACACACTGCTGGACTTTCTCTCCAAGAAGAATTGGAGCTACTAGAACTATTATTCGAAAGTCAACGACTTGAATATTTGCGTAGACATTTGATTAAAACAATTCCGGTTTTGGCCAATATCCAATCGATGCTAAAGCGTTCTGCCAAGACAAACGACTTCAAAAACCATAAAGGATTCGATTTCGAGGCTAACCAATAGATATAATTCTTTGGTCGTCAAATCCAATATTTTCCTTGTGCCATACATACCCTAATTGATTGGTCAACAGTTTCGTTTTTCCAATATAAATAGGATCCACATTGCGATGGTGATGTCCAAAGATCCAATAATCTATATTGGATTGCGCTATGTAGTCTTTATTCTCCGTAGCGAAACCCGCAGTTATATTACTATCCGCAAATTCTTTGGGATACTGAAGATAAGTTGGTACATGATGCGTGACAACTATACGTTTTTTATTCGTCGCTACATGCAATCCATTGTTTAAATACTGCAAAGCTTTCTCATGCCAACTATTGTAAAGTTCGCAAGACAACAACCCTTCTCCATCCTTAATCAAATTAAAGTCAGGCATTCCTTTTTGCATAAAAACTATGTCTCTATCTGGAATATGTGACCAGAAAGTGGAAAAAAATATTTCTACATTTTCCATCTCAACAGTTGTATTGTTCAGCAGTGTAACATTGGAAAATATTTTCTCTTCAAAACTTTCAGCTGGATTCAAATTATCAGGTATAGTCGAATAAAAATATTCGTGGTTACCTGCAATCCAATAGACATGCTCGTACATGTCGGAAAGCCTTTTTAAAAATGGTTTGGCTTTTTCCATCTTAGCAAGAGGAATCACGTCTCCCGCCAGTAAAAGAATTTGACCGGCAGCTTTTAAAAAGTGCCGGTCAAGATATTTTTTATTAGCTGAAAATTCCAAATGTAAATCCGATGCAAATTGAATGTCCATACGACAACTATTTTATCGATTTGGCGTAATCAAATAATAAGCACAAGTTGTCACAAAATTGCGAACCCATGGGATGGATCTTACTATTGGAAATTGCGTGCGGGCTTTCCATCCAAATTTCCACTGGTATATTGGATTAATTAGGAACAAAGTGCGTTTTGCCACTTTGTAATTGGTCGTTTTTGCAATCTTTTCAAACCGTTCTAAAGAAATGCCCGTTTCTTTTATTTCCAACATTTCTTCTACATTCTCGTTGTACTTCTGCAATATTCGTTTGTAGATAGTAGTCGGCAACAAATGGTAATAAGGTAATTTAGATAACCATTTATTTTTGTTGATCTGTTGATGTCCCCCAAAAGGCATCTGCCAAGGCGGAAACCCGAAGAAAATAAAGGCGCCGGGCTTTAGGAAAAGCTGCATACGTGCCATCAGTTTTGCTTGATCATGTATATGCTCTATGACATCTTTCAATATGATAAGATCAAATGTACCACCCATTTCTTCCGCACTCGTTAGGTAAATATCTTTCGGAATAACGGACAACATGCCGGATTCAATATCTTCCTTCATCCAAATAGCCGCATTGTCTGTTCTGGTTTTGTCAAACTCTACACCCACACATTCGCAACCTCTTTGAAGAAAAGGCTTTAGCACGCCTCCTTCTCCACAACCAATTTCCAATATACGTTGTCCAGCCTTAATAGGCATTTGTGCTTCGATGAAAGGAATTACGAACTGCTCTGTATTGGCAATCTGCATGTCAAAATAGCGTCTACGATCGCCATGAAACTCAAACATTAACTATTCTTGGTTGTTTTTGCAAAAAAGTGTTTTATAAATATCATCTGAAACTGAATGGCGTTATCCCAATATGCCCAGTTGTGAACACCAGGACGTTCTGTATAGTCATGGTCAATCTTCAGATCTAACAACCGCTGGTGTAACTTACGGTTGACATCTATGAAAAAATCACTCATTCCACACTCGAAACTAATAGCCAGCTCATTATTTTTAAGTTGCATAACCAAACTATACGCAGTATTGGCCTCCCAACGTTCTTTATTCTCACTATAACTACCTAGCCGTTTGGCGATATCCCAATTATTGGGAAAAGGCGTATAGTCTACGCCGCCGCTCATACTCACCGCCGCACCAAAAACATCAGGATGTTTGATGGCCAAAAACATGGCACCATGTCCACCCATACTTAGACCAGCTATAGCCCTGGCATTTCTATCGCTAATCGTACGATAGTGTTCATCAACATAATGCGGCACTTCTTTGGACACGTATGTTTCGTACTTGAACGTGGGATCAATCGGACTATCAAAATACCAACTACCAATAGCACCATCAGGGCAGACAATGATACATTGCGCCATATCTGCAGACTCGGCCGTATGTGGCGCTTTTTTTACCCAACCAGCATAATTATCCCCATAACCATGTAGTAAATAAACAACAGGGAAACGTCTATTTTTTTCTTTCTCATAATTGGCAGGTAATACAACCACACATTTGATATCTTTTTGCATGATATCACTACGCAATACGATCGTATCTACTTTTGATGCATGTGCGCAAACACAATACACAACCGCCAAAGTAAGTAACAGTGCTATTTTTTTCATATCGGATCTGCTATTAAATAAAGAAGATAGAATAAGGTCCTATACTTGGAGCAAAACCTATTCTATCTACTATAATGAAGCATTGTTGACATTAAGCTTCTTTCTTAGCTTCGACTTTAGCTTTCGCTGGTCTAGCTGGACGGATTTTTCCATAAGACCCCAAAAAGATTTTACCTTTTTTTGTCTTTTTATCACCTCTTCCCATTTCTGTGTTTTTATTTATTAAACAAATATTCGTGCAAAAATGCAGAATTTAATTGACTTAAACGAAAAAAGGCAGAAGCATTCTTCTGCCTTCCATAAAATTCGCTTTAAAACTAGATCTTTTCAGACAATGCTTTACCTGGTTTGAAGCGAGCGACTTTTTTCGCTTTGATTTTAATCGCTTCTCCGGTTTTAGGATTACGTCCTTTACGAGCTTTTCTTTTAGATACGGAGAAAGTTCCGAATCCTACCAAAGTAACTTTATCACCTTTTTTCAAAGTTTTTTGGATAGAGCTAGTGTAAGCGTCGATAGCAGTGTTAGCTTGCACTTTGGAGATACCTGCTTCCTCAGCAATCGCAGCTATAAGTTCAGCTTTGTTCATAGTAATTATTTTACGGTTATGAATGTTAGACAAATATATTTTCTTTTTGAAATAAGCAATCATTTCTAAGAAAAAATATTAAAAATAATTTTCGCAAATCCAATACCAACAAGCATTTGACGTCCACAAACCACTCAAACGCCCAAAAACATTAACAAAACTATGGCTAAATCTTCTTTTTGGAATCATATGACAACACTTCCATCAATGTCCTAAAGCCCAAAAAAAGCTCTCCCCACTTACCGTATGCGGTTTGCATAATAGGTGGCATTTCTATTTCCGCAAAACGATTATAGTCCGCCTTGCTCGCCAATCCCGTTTGCAATGCGTATGTAGGTCCATCCGAGTCATCCAAATCCATTAGTTTTACTAAAGCCACCCATTGCGTATTGTCACTTTGGCTAATAAAGGGAATCAAGGTATTGTTGACCCACTCCAACCACTCTTCGTGAATACTCCAATCTACTTTAAACGTTTCATTACTGATGTATAGCGTATTGTCCATAAATATTCTACTATTGGATGGCAAATGTATTATAGAAATTGAGGATCTTTTTTTAATCTTTTAATTGTAGATAAATAGGACAATGATCACTTTGCTTAACATCCGGATAAATGTCTGAGGCAACAACATCTTTGGCTAGCGGTTCGGCTACGGTAATGTAATCAATACGCCAACCTTTGTTGTTTAACCTAACAGACGGGAAACGTTGACTCCACCAACTATACCGTCCTTTTTCCTCAGGATGCAAATAACGGAAACTATCAACCATGCCAGATGCTATATAGCGATCCATCCACTCGCGCTCTTCCGGTAAGAAACCCGAAGATTTTTTGTTTCCTTTTGGATCATGGATATCAATCTCTGTATGCGCAATATTGTAATCTCCTGTAACCACAATATTGGGATGATCTTTTCTCAATACATTGATATACTCTTGAAACTCGTCCAACCACTGGTATTTATAGGTTTGACGTTCGTCTCCACTCGTCCCGGAAGGGAAATAGGCATTGATCAATACAAACTTCTCAAAATCCAATCTAATCACACGTCCTTCGGCATCACTTTGCATAATACCATTTCCTTTTTGAACAAATTTTGGGATTTCTTTCGTCAATACACCAACACCACTGTATCCTTTTTTTTCTGCGGAAAACCAATAAACATGATAACCCAATTCCTCAAAATGAGACTTGTCAATATCTGTCTCCAAAGCTTTTAACTCTTGAAAGCATACGATATCAGCAGGATCCGTCTTGAGCCAATCCAATAGTCCCTTTTTCAACGCTGCCCTAATCCCATTGACATTATAAGAAACGATACGCATATTTTTTTTGTAAATATAAAAAACAAGTGTCGACAAAAAATTAAATTAAACGAATAGACTATTTTCGTAAACTTATAGATAAGAAATGGAAACAAACAAAAAGGTAGTAAAAGGGAAGAAGATATTGTACTTAGACGGCAACCAGAACAGAAGATCAGAATTCAAATTTGCATGGACAGCTTTTAGGGAATTGATTAGCGGTTTTCGAAAATTGTATTTCATCGCACCGGGCATAACCGTTTTTGGCTCTGCGAGATTTGACGAGCATCATCCTTACTATCAAAAAGCCGTAGAATTCGGTAAACGAATTGCAGGTTTGCAGTTTTCCACTATCACTGGCGGCGGTCCCGGCATTATGGAAGCGGCCAATAGAGGAGCATTTGAGGCAGGAGGGCAATCCATCGGCATCAATATCGTCTTACCACATGAGCAACACCTCAATCCATATATAACGGAATCCATTACGTTTACTCACTTCTTTACTCGAAAAGTTTTATTGGTAAAGTATTCGTATGCATTTATCATTATGCCGGGCGGATTTGGAACAATGGACGAATTCTTCGAGACGCTGACATTGATTCAAACCAAGAGTATTGGCAATTTTCCTATTGTCATTTTCGGTGTTGAATACTACAAAGATTTAATGAAAACGATATCTGGTATGGCTGACCAAGGGACAATAGCTAAAGAGGACTTGGATCTAGTATTAATCACGGACGATGTTGATGAGGCAATGGAACACATACAAAAATATGTCAACCAAAACTATAAACTCGTCCAAAAACGTAAACCGAAATGGTGGTTGGGTGAAACAAAAAGAAAGTAGTATTGCAACGTACAACTTTCTGATATATGCGCCAATTACCTTACAAGATATTCTGAACGCATAGTTATGGATGCGGTCTTTTTACGAGACGAAGTATTAAACGTCCCTCCGTAACTATAATCTTCATTACTATTCTTACCGGTTATTTGAAAAATCCCCATAGAAGCAGAACGAAGATCCCCAATCTTTGCACCAGCATTTTCGGCTATACTATTGGCTCTGCTTTTAGCATCTGCACTGGCCTTTGACAAAAGATCGAGCTTAAGTTCCGCCAATTTTGAATAATAGTAAGCTGGCGCCGCAGAGGTGAATGCAATATCGCTTTCAATCAATTCAGTAACTTCCCGGCTTACAGCCTCCACTTTGTCAACATCCTTGGATTCGACTTTCACGGTCTGTGTTAATGTATACCCAGAAAAAACAGATGTTGAACGATTGTTTTCATCCGTTTGCGTTTCAAAATTTTTACTGATATCGATAGCGGTAAAAATAATATCACCGTTCGCTACACCTTTTTTTAGTAGATACTGTCTAATAGTGTTTTCATCACGCTTCAATTCAGCGTATACACTTTTCAAATCAGAACCAGTTTTGGAATAATTTCCAGTCCAAACGATAAGATCACTATCAAAATCTTTTTCTGCTAGACCCGTCACAGAAATAGTTTGGGCTTCTTTGAATTTGTATTTGTATGCCGATTTTCCAATAAAGGCAAACAAGACAACAGCAATGGCAATAATAACTGTATTAATATTGATTTTGGACATTTAGCAAGTTTTGGTAAAAAATGACATGAGCTTTTTTAATTACTCATGCCATTTAAAATTAATCTTTCTTACGATCGTATTGACAACATTCGTCAAGTTTGCCGTAAGCAGCATCAGGCGCTTTTACTTTTTCGGTATCGTAACCCGCGTTGGCAATACTCGTTTGCACTTTTTCGCTAGTTGTTTTACCAGCATCGTATGTCAATGCCAATTCTTTTGTTTTTTTATCCCAAACCGCAGATTCTACTCCAGGAATTTTGGCAGCTTTTTCGATCTTCTTTTTGCACATGCCGCAGTTTCCAGCCACTTTTATATTTTCGGTTGTTTTTTGAGCAAATAGCGACAATGAACAAGTAATACCCGCCAAAAGCATCAATGATTTTATCTTTTTCATACTTTTTTTATTTGGACAAATATAAGAAATCCTACACCAATATTATCTTGACCAAGAAGCGCGATCCAGACTTCTAAACTGTATTGCTTCTGCCAAATGTTCTATT
>QFOI01000365.1 GCA_003241175.1 Pseudopedobacter saltans | reverse complement strand
AAAGATGGTGAAAAAATTTACGAATTATTTGACATAAGATTTCAACCGAAATGGTTTCCTGTTATCATCACGCTAAAAGACGGTAATACTATGACGATAACGGAACTAGCAGATGAGATTGGTTATGCACATCCCTCAACAATAAGCCTTCTGAGAGAATTGGAAAAAAACAAACTTATTTCATCCAAAAAAGATAAAACAGATGAAAGAAAAAGACTCATTTGTCTTTCCAAACAAGGATTGGAATTGATTGAGAAAATGAAACCTGTTTGGGAAATTATGAAGATCGGAATGGAAGATATACTCAATACCCAAAACAATTTGCTTAAGGCGATTGAAGAAGTAGAGTCAAAACTTCAACAGCAAACTTATTTTCAAAAAGTATTATCATTAAAAACACAAAAGAAAATTTAACTAATCATGTTTAAAAATATTACCTATTCGAGAATCGAAACAAGCGACGATGCGATACTTGCTCCTCTTATAAAAAAAATATTTGAAGAATTTGGTATTGATAAACCAGGCACAGTTTACACAGATCCCACGACAGATCATCTGTCCAAAGTTTTTGAGAATAAGGATTCTATATATTGGGTAGCCAAGGAAAATGGCAATATTTTAGGTGGATGTGGCATTTATCCTACACAAGGACTACCAAAAGGTTATGCAGAACTCGTAAAATTTTATTTATCTGCAGGTGCCCGAGGAAAAGGAATCGGTCACAATCTTATGGAAAAATGCTTTGCATCAGCTAAGGAATTTGGTTATAGTCATTTATATTTAGAAAGTTTCCCAACATTATCAAAAGCGGTGTCTTTGTATGAAAGAAATGGATTTGAAATGATTGATCATCCTCTTGGTAATTCAGGACATTTTGCATGTAATATTTGGATGGTAAAAGAGCTGTAGCATTTTATTACCTAGTATATATTTGATAAGTATAAAACGATATATTAAAAAATCCCAATTACATATTGTAAATGGGATTTAAATAAAAAAAATTATAAAAAAGTCATTAACCTTTCGGTTCCAATATGCGCCAAACAATACCAGCAACAATCGCACCGACAACTGGTGCCACTATAAACAACCAAAGTTGAGATAAAGCTTGACCTCCGGCCAACAAAGCAGGCCCAAAACTACGTGCAGGATTGACAGAAGTTCCTGTTATTGGAATCGCAACTAAATGTATCAAAACTAATGTAAAACCAATAGCAAGACCTGCCATTGTAGAATTTCCAACTTTTGATGTAGTTGCAAGAATAACAAACAAAAACAAGAATGTCAGAATAGATTCAGTTAAGAAGGCCGCACAAGTTCCGTATTCATTCTGGTATCCTTTCCCCCAACCATTTGAACCATAAGCCCACTCACCGGGTGTAAATCCTTCCAAACGACCACCAAGTATTGTTTTTACAACCAAAGCCGCCAATACTGCACCAATAAACTGTCCAACTATATAAACGACAGCATTTTTTGCAGATATTTTTCCGGCAACCAATACACCGACTGTAACGGCTGGGTTAATGTGGCAACCAGTAATACCACCAATCGCATAAGCAAACACAACTACCGAAACACCAAATGCAATAGCGATACCTAACAAACCAAGACCGGACAATCCAGCTACAGTAGTGGCACCGGCAACAGTGGCAGCACCGCAACCAAATAAAACTAAACCAAATGTTCCAATAAGCTCTGCTACGAATTTTGTAGACAATTTTGTTTCCATAAATTTCTGAAGTTAATTATTAACGAAAATAAAGTCCTAGCAATTAAAATTTAATTGTCAGTCTTTAACGTTTAACCACCATTTATTATTGTAAGATGACAATTTCATCATATCAACCACTTCCCCAATCATGGGTGTCATAATTGGAAAGTTTTCATTTTCGGCAATAGTAGATATTTGATCTAGCGGTTCAAACCAAGCATGGTTGGCAAGAGCAAACTTAGAGTTGTGAACTGGAAGTAAAAATTTTGCGTGGAGATCTTTGGCTGCTTGCATAGTTTCCTCAGGCGCCATGTGTATATAAGACCAACGCTTGTCATATTGGCCACACTCTAAAATTGCTAGATCAAAGGATTCAAACTTCTCTCCTATTTCTTTGAAATGCGCGTCGTAACCACTATCTCCACCTAAAAAAAGTTGGAAATTAGGAGTTTTCAGAACAAAAGATGTCCATAAGGATATGTTTCGTTTTAATCCTCTACCTGAAAAATGGCGGCCTGGACAAAATGAAACTTTAAAACCATCTCCAATACTTTCAGACTCATTCCAATTATGTTCTATTATTTTTTCCTTGTTCCAACCCCAATATTCAAGATGGCTTGCCACACCCAAAGGGCATATAACACAGCCTGTTTTATCTTTAAGTTTTTCAACTGTTTCAAAATCCAAATGGTCCCAATGGTCATGTGAAATAAACAAAAAATCAATATATGGCAGATCCAATACTTGAAAAATATTACTTCCGTCAAAAGCCTTAATCATCGACTTAAAAGGTGAAGCAGAGCCACTAAACACTGGGTCGACTAGGAAAGTCTTTCCATCTAACTGTAGAAAATAGGAACTATGACCAAACCAAACCAATACATTTTCTTTAGGGTTTAGGTGTAACAAATCGCTCTTAATCGAGGGTATAGGAGAATGGGGCACACGATACTTATTTCTTTTGAAAAATTCCAACATCACACCCAACATACTGTGCCCTTCCGTTAATTGAGGTGTAAAATGCTCATTCTGAAATTGCCCATCTTTATAATTTGCCAATCGTTGAAAACGTATATCGTTCTCTTTACTAAAACCTTTTCCAAACGCTTTAAACAAGTTCATATTTCTTATTTCAAACGCTAAAACTAAATATTTAGCAAGAGAGTCTATGTAACGATCTTAATATTTAACGAATTCTTTGTTTCACAAAAATTGAACTTTTTTTAATTTTGTTCTAAAATAAATATCATGTCACTTGATAAATCCAGAAAAGAAATTCTTATAAATGCACAAAAACTTTTCCAAGAAAAAGGATTAGCTGATGTTACAGTGGATGACATCGCAAGGTCAATAGGAAAAGGCAAGAGCTCACTTTATTATTATTTCAAAAATAAAGAAGACATTTTCTCAGCTGTACTAGAAATGGAAATCAATGAAATCATACGTGACACCATAAAAAAAACAATTAAAGAAAATACATTTCAAAAAAAACTGGAAGCATTTGCATTAACCAAATTTGAAATGGCGAAAAGAAGGAAATCGTTGTACGTATTAACAGAAACGGGGTTAAGCAATGATGAAATTCAAAAATATAAACAACTTAAAAACAATGTTCATATAAGCTACTTAAGTAAGGAGCAGATTATACTTCACCAATTATGGGAAGAAGAGATAACAAGTCGAAAAGAAATTTACAAGGATGACGATATTGATACTGAAATTTTACTTTTCCTCTGCTCTTTACGTGGAATCAACAGAGAAATGGCAATCAGAGACAACTCTGATATGGCCCGAACATTAATTTTTTACTTGTGTAACCTTATTGCTTCAAACATAAAAAAATAGTATTGGACTAAATATAAATATTGTTCTAAAATAAATATGATTCTATCAAACACTTTTAGGGTTTTTAATTCCAAAAATTATTGTCTATTCTTTATTGGACAGCTAATTTCTAGATTTGGTACTTGGATGCAACGGACTGCAGTCATCTGGGTAGTGTACACAATGACAAATTCTATTTTAATGGTTGGACTTACCACATTTGCAGAACAATTTCCTTCTTTTATCTTATCACCAGCTGGTGGCATTACGGCGGATAGACATGATAGGATCAAAGTATTAACGATTACACAAACTGTTTCTTTACTTCAAGCAGGAGCATT
>QFOI01000364.1 GCA_003241175.1 Pseudopedobacter saltans | reverse complement strand
AATGTACCTTCCGGATACACGAAAACAGATATACCATTTTGTATCGCCTCTTTAAGATGAAGATAACTCTGCCCTCTCTTGCTTCGGTCGGACCTATCAACCATGATTGCTGCCTTCTTATAAATGAATCCAAAAATGGGAATTTTTGCCATTTCTATTTTTGCCAATATGCGGTAAGATGTTTTAAGAGAGTGCACCGTCACGGGAATATCCATATAGGATTGATGGTTGGCTACAAAAATAATGGGTTTATTTACCTCACAATTGTCTTCATAAATGATTTCATGCCTTATTCCGATCAAAGCAAACCAGACCTGCGCCCACAGATAACAGGTTTTGTATATATAATTGCCCGATTTTGGATCCGGAAAAAAAATGAAAATAAAAACGAAAAAAGCCACCCAAAGCATCAATATAAAAAACATCAAAAAGGCATACACAACATAGAAAAAATGCACAACCTTTTTAAAAAATGAAAACATGTAGTTTGGGTTATTTTATAAAAAGCTTTAAGATAAGAGCGATGACCGCATAAAAACAAGTTACTGTAAAAATCCCCTTTGCAGTCTGGTCTTTTCGAGTATTGATATACAAGGTGAATATAATAGCGTTTGCCAACAAAGAAAAACTGGATATGGCAGTCACCAAAGGCTTGTGATTAAACAAAATCTGCAAAAACTCTCCAAAGGAAAATGTTTTCGCAAATTTTATAAGATAGTATAGTAGGACTCCGAAAAAGGGAGCAATCATACCTAGTACCAATCCTAACTTAAAATTATCTTTTGTTAAAAACACAAAGCTTAAAATTTAAATGATTTGGCAAGTTTCTCCTTTAATGGGTAGTTGGTCATATCGAAAGTCACCGGAACAACACTGATATAATTGTTCTCCAATGCCCAAACATCCGTATCTTTTTCCTTATCATTGTTGACAAAAGCCCCTGTCAACCAATAGTATTTTTTGCCGGAAGGGTCTTTTCTCTCATCAAAATGTTCTTCATATTTACCGTACGCTTGTCGGCATACTTTGACACCATTGATAAGGCTTTCCGGTACAGCAGGGATATTTACATTAAGGCAGGTGTGCTTATCAATATGCTCCAAAGACAAAAGGGTCTTCATGATTTTGGTAGCATAGGCTTGAGCACCACTAAAATCAGCCTCCAAACTATAATCCAAAAGACTAAAACCTATACTGGGAATACCTTCAACACCAGCTTCCAAAGCAGCTGACATTGTCCCAGAATAGATAACATTGATAGAATGGTTAGCGCCATGATTAATACCACTAACACAAATGGTCGGATGTCCTTTAATGACTCTATCCACTGCAAGTTTGACACAGTCAACAGGAGTACCATTGACCTGCCAAGCTTCTATGTCATCCCCAAAATACGGAACAGGACTGAGACGTAAAGGCTGGTTGATGGTAATGGCGTGCCCCATACCACTTTGGGGTTTGTCCGGAGCAACCACAACCACACGTCCCAATCCTTTAGCAGCCTCAACTAAGGCATGGATGCCAGGTGCAGCCACGCTGTCATCATTTGTTACCAATATAACCGGTTCTTTCTTAGCCACTTGACTTTTTTTCAAATTTTAAACTTTTCTCGCAAACAACATATTAATTTTTTGCAAAAAATGTCTATTTGTACATTTCTGCTCTTAACTCCTTCACTCTTGCGTCAGCCAAATATTCGTCAAATGTCATCAAACGATCAATTATTCCATTGGGAGTCAACTCTATGATCCTATTCGCGACAGTTTGCATAAATGTGTGGTCATGTGATGTCAAAAGAACTACTCCCGGAAAATTTTGACAGCTTTCATTAAATGCTTGGATACTTTCCAGATCTAAGTGGTTGGTAGGTTGATCCAACACAATGACATTAGGATTCTGCAACATCATACGGCTAACCATACAACGCACTTTTTCTCCCCCACTTAGAACATTTGTTTTCTTCATGATTTCGTCACCAGCGAAGAGCATTTTTCCGTAAAAACCACGCAAAAATGGTTCGTCAGCATCTGTTACATGAGGTGGTACATATTGACGGAGCCATTCCAATAGAGTTAATCCTTCTTCGAAAAATTCATTGTTTTCTATTGGTAAATAGGCTTTGGTGATCGTAGTACCCCATTCATATTTTCCTTGGTCAGCTTGCGCTTTTTCATTCACTATTTCAAAGAAATAAGTGATTGCTAATGGATTCTGACTCAAAAAAGCAACCTTATCACCCTTGTTTACGCTAAAATTAACCTTGTCAAAAAGAACTTTTCCATCGATTTCCTTTTTAAGGTTCTCTACATTCAGAATCTGATTTCCAACTTCGCGCAATGGTTGGAAAATGATTCCCGGATAGCGACGATTAGAAGGTTCAATTTCTTCTACATTCAATTTGTCCAAAGCCTTTTTACGAGATGTCGCTTGTTTGGATTTAGAGGCATTGGCACTAAATCGTGCTATGAAATCCAATAACGCTTGTCTTTTATCTTCTGTCTTCTTGTTTTTGTCAGCAATTTGGCGCGCCATTAACTGCGAACTTTCATACCAAAAACTATAGTTACCAGAGAAAACCTTGATTTTATGGCGATCAACATCGGCAACATGCGTACATATCGCATCTAAAAAGTGACGGTCATGACTGACCACCAATACAACGTTTTGATAATCAGCAAGAAAATTTTCCAACCAACCAATTGTTTCAATATCCAAACCATTGGTAGGCTCATCCAATAAAAGAATATCCGGATTGCCGAACAAGGCTTGGGCAAGCAATACACGCACTTTCATATTGGAAGGCATATCTCCCATTAGTGTGTAATGCATATCAGCACCAATACCAAGGCTACTTAGCAAAGATCCAGCATTGCTTTCGGATTCATAACCACCCATCTCTCCAAATTCAGCCTCCATCTCCCCTGCTTTCATATAATCATCCTCCGTAGCATCGGTATTAGCATAGATGGCATCTTTTTCATGTTGAAGTTTCCATAACTTCTCATGTCCCATCAATACCGTATTTAAGACGGTCTCAGTATCAAATTGAAACTGGTTTTGTTTCAATATGGCCAAACGTTCTCCTGGTGTGATTTCAATTGACCCTTTATTGGGTTCTATCTCACCACTCAATATCTTAAGAAATGTAGATTTACCAGCACCATTGGCACCAATAACACCATAACAATTTCCTTTGGTAAAATTTATATTGACTTCATCGAATAGTACACGCTTTCCATAAGCGAGTGATACATTTCTTACACTGATCATGTAATAACTAGATTTTTAAACTGCAGATTTTTACGAGTGCAAAGTTAACTTATATAAAGCACAATATAAAAGTTTCACCATCTAAATAGCAGATTAACATATCGTTAGGCCAGTCGTTAAAGTATTATTATAATGTAACCGTGTTTAAACAAATCATAAGTTTAAAAGTTTATAGCTAATAACATATCATTTTTTAAACAAATCTATTCCTATGGAAAAAAGAGAACAGTATTTAACAATGGCCAAAATTGTAAGAGAATTAGAAGACTTAAAAAACAGTCAAACTGCAGTTTTAAAAAAAATAGGCCAGATAGAAGCAGAAAATATTAATTTGGATAACAAAACATTGTCTAGCAATCTTTCAGACATTTATGAAAATGTAGATAAAAATCTAGTAAGGGTAGATGAATTACTGAGTAAATTTTCAGAAGAAACCGAAACATTTAAAACAAAAAACAACATTACGGAAGAGGAACCAGAAGTCTAGAGAGATAGTCTTTTCATATCCCCCCTAAAACAAGCTAGCCCCGCACATTTTGTGCGGGGCTAGCTGTTGATTTGTTCAAATAGATACGGCGGCTACCTACTCTCCCAGGGACAAGGCCCAAGTACCATCGG
>QFOI01000363.1 GCA_003241175.1 Pseudopedobacter saltans | reverse complement strand
TTTTAGGAAAAGAAATCATTTTTACAATCTGTACGACCTAGTGTCGCACTCAAATTAATAAATTATGCCACGTTCAGTAAATGCTGTCGCTTCAAGGGCAAGAAGAAAAAGAATCCTTAAGCAAGCAAAAGGATACTATGGTAAACGTAAGAACGTCTACACCGTAGCCAAAAATATCGTTGAAAAAGGTTTGACTTACGCTTATGTAGGTCGTAAATTGAAAAAACGCGAATACCGTCAATTGTGGATTGCTCGTATCAATGCAGCAGTTCGTGAAGAAGGTCTTTCTTACAGCGTTTTTATCGACAAATTAAACAAAAAAGGCATCACTTTGGATCGTAAAGTTCTAGCTGACCTAGCTATGAATGAACCAGAAAGTTTCAAAGCGTTGATTGCTTCCGTTAAGTAGTAATCACTTTTAGGATATTTTAGAAAACCCTTCGGTAAACACCGGAGGGTTTTGTTTTTTTGGTAACGTTTAACTTTTTGGCTTAATTAATGTTTAACCTTAAGAATAAATCACTTTAGAAATCATATGCCTATACCTATCTTAAGCTCAATGCGAAAAACAACTGCAAACAAAAGAAATTACCTAGTTGTTATAATCGGTATTTTTTTTGCGTTAAATATTCCAATAGTGAACTATGCCCAACAGGATTCGCTTTCTCAAAAACACATTTCAGATTCCCTTAAAGTGGATTCCCTTAAAAAGCAAAATGAAATCCTACTTCAGCAACAAACAGATATTGCAGATGTCTATCAATCCATATTCCATCCTCATAGGCAAAAGGATTCCACTAGGAAAAGATCGCCCATCACTATCATTCCCAATATCGCAGCCAATCCGACCATTGGCCTTCAAGGTGGTATAAAAGCTGTTGCGGGAAAAGTATTGGGGCACGTGCCCGGAACGTATATGTCGGTTGCCGCGACCTCGGCATCCGCAACCACGAAAAATATATTGTATTTCTATATTGTACACAACATATTTACGCCAGGAAACAAATGGAATCTGCAGGGTAGTCTTGTCGCTTCCAAATCGGTGAATCCGGATTTCGGTATGGGTATTGGAAATGGATCCAAAGACAATGCTACAGATGAAATCCTAACCAATCCAAGCAGAAAACCTTATGTATGGAAATCGGAATACTACAATTTTCGCGAAAAAGTGTACAGAAAAATCAACGGGAATTTATTTTTGGGTGCGGGAGCAGAATTCAATATCAGACGGAAAATGACCAACCCAAATGGTGTTGCTTTTGATAAAACGCCAATGGGAATCTATAGCACTAAATATGGCTTTGACTCTACCAAATACATGTCCAATGGTTTTCTTGCCAACGTAGAGTATACGACAAGAGACAATATCAATAGACCTTACAAAGGTTTTTATTTGGATATGGGAATACGTCTTAACCAAACATGGATTGGCAGTGACAAAAATGCGTTACAGTTTACTGGTGATGTCAGAAAATATTTCAGTTTATCCGAAAAAAATCCTGAAACAGTATTGGCGCTATGGGCTTGGGGATCATCTGTTTTGACTGGACATTTACCTTATCTTGAATTGCCTGGCACAGGACGTGATCCCAGTTTCCGAAGTGGTAGGGGCTATGTGGTAGGTTATTTCAGAGGAACCCATTTCTTCTATTCGGAAGGTGAGTTTCGCTTTCCCATTACGCGAAACAAGCTGTTTAGTGGCGTGACTTTTTTCAGTATGGAATCTGCTAACGACATGGCTCAAATCAAGATTTTCGACGTTTGGAAGCCCGCAGGAGGTTTTGGTTTAAGAGTTTTGTTCAATAAGGCGACAAGGACGAATCTTTGTCTTGACTATGCATGGGGTTCTTATGGACAAAAAGGATTTTTCCTTGGTTTGAACGAAGCGTTTTAATTTTTTGAAATGCTTTTCCAAGACTGTATTTTATATTAAACAAAAAATTACTTTTGTGCCCTTAAAATTTTAATTCAAAAGGGAAGGGATCTTGTTCGAATAGACAAATAGATTCGGCCCCACAAATATTCCATTGAGGATGACGCATTCATACACCGACCTGGTGAAGCAAACATTCGATTTCCCGCAAGAGGGATTTAAGTTAGGAGAAAATGGTTATTTGGATTTTAATGGACTCGATCTAAAGCCTATTATCGAAAAGTACGGCACGCCATTAAAATTGACTTTTTTGCCCAAGATCGGGATGCAGATCAATAGAGCCAAAGAGTATTTTGAAAAAGCAATCAAGAAACACAAATACGAAGGATCCTACAATTATTGCTATTGCACCAAAAGTTCCCATTTTTCATTTGTTGTAGAGGAAGCCTTAAAATATGGCATTCAGTTAGAAACTTCATCAGCGTATGATGTGGACATCATCACCCAGTTATACGAAAAGAAGAAAATCGATAAAAATATTTTTATCATTGCCAACGGTTTTAAACCAAAACTGTACACTAGTCGTTTAACCAAATTGATCAATAATGGATTCCAGAACGTGATTCCTATATTGGACAACAAGGAAGAATTGATGGCATACAAAAGAGGTGTACGCAAAAGTGCGGAACCTTTTAAAATAGGTATTCGCATTGCGGCGGAAGAGGAGCCAAGTTTTCCTTTTTATACTTCTCGTTTGGGCATTCGCGCGCGTGACATATTGGAGTTTTATGTTGATGAAATAGAAGGGAACGAAGACAAGTTTCAATTAAAGATGTTGCATGTCTTTTTGAACAAAGGCATCAAGGATGACATTTACTATTGGTCAGAGCTCAACAAAGCGATAAATCTGTATTGTCAAATCAAGAAAATCTGTCCTGAATTGGATTCTATCAATATTGGTGGAGGTTTCCCGATCAAGCATAGCCTTGGATTTGAATACGATTACCAATTCATGATCAACGAAATCGTTGATAATATCAAAAAGGCATGCAAGAAAGCTCGAGTTCCAGTACCTAATATTTTCACAGAATTTGGAAGCTTTACGGTAGGAGAGAGCATGGCACACATTTACAGTGTTTTGGCCGAAAAAAACCAAAACGATCGTGAGTGTTGGTATATGATTGACAGTTCGTTCATCACAACGCTTCCTGACACTTGGGGAATCGGAGAAAAGTTTCTCATGTTGCCAGTCAACAAGTGGGAAAATGAATATCATCGTGTCGTATTGGGAGGCATAACCTGCGACGGCCATGATTACTACGATTCCGAAGAGCATATCAATGAAGTATTCCTACCCAAAATCAAAAACGAAGAAGACGTTCCTGAGAACAAAGAACCTCTTTACGTAGGATTTTTCCATACGGGAGCTTATCAAGACCAGATAAGTGGTTACGGCGGTATTAAGCACTGCTTGATTCCATCTCCTAAGCATATTATTGTCGATTATGACAAAAACGGAAACCTCACAGAC
This sequence comes from Pseudopedobacter saltans, assembly GCA_003241175.1. GTDB lineage: Bacteria > Bacteroidota > Bacteroidia > Chitinophagales > Chitinophagaceae > Rhizosphaericola. The sequence goes on along the minus strand of QFOI01000363.1, from coordinate 494 downwards.
TGGTTATTCAAAAAAGAACAAACAGCCCAGAGTATGTTGAAGATATTGGGGTATATGTAAAAGATTTTAAGTTATTGGTTATAAGTTTTAGGTCCAGTCGATTAAATATTGACTGGACTTTTTTCTCTGGTCGAAGTTCAATGAAGTTTCTTTTTAGAAAAACACTTACCGATTTTAAGAAAAAATTATGCTAGAAATTTTCCAAAATTCAAATATTCAAATTTCAAAATCAACGTATTTATTTGTAACTTACGCCGTTATATATAGTATGTAATTTTATGGCGGAAGAAAAGTCCCTCAACTTTATTGAGGAAATCGTTGAAGAAGATCTCAAAAATGGCAAATACAAGGAACTCGTTACTAGATTCCCACCAGAACCCAATGGTTATCTACATATTGGACATGCCAAGAGCATTTCAATCAATTTTGGACTAACACAAAAATATGGTGGCTATACCAACCTACGTTTTGATGACACCAATCCTGTAAAGGAA
>QFOI01000362.1 GCA_003241175.1 Pseudopedobacter saltans | reverse complement strand
CTGTCCCTATTGGTTGTGTCCATTAGCCTACCTTCTTCATCATAGTACTGTTTGTCGACTAATCGTCCTTTATCGTATTTTTCTCTGGAGGCCAACTTGCCATTTGAATGGTAATAAAGCCAAGTTTGCACTTTTACATTCCCGAATATGTAACGTCCGGTATAATCAATATTGCCGTTTTCAAACCAACTTACGCAAGTAGTCATTCCCAGATCATCTCTTTCGATGGAATCTTGAACACTTCCATTTTCAAAAAAACTCAAAGACGTGCCTATTGCTTTCCCATTTCTATAAACTGTAGAGTCCTTCCATCTACCATTTTCATATACTTCCACCCATAAACCTTCCTTTTTTCCGTGGACGTATCGCCCCTGTCTTTCAGGTTTTCCTGACGGATAAAAATACGTAAATCGACCGTTTTGTATCTTGCAGCTATCGTCATCATAGTAACCTTCCATCTGTACAACCCTCTCTCTCACATAATAATCCAATCTTAGATACCCCGAATCTGTTTTATCTACTACGGAATAATAACTAATATTGGGCGCTTTGGCTGGTTTCCATTGATAATCATAATATTGTGTCCACAAAGGTTTTTTCTTTTGCGCAAATAATAAAGTACTCGTAAACACGAACAAACACAAAAAAACAGTTCTCATAGCGTTTTAAACCATTGAATGAATACGCAACATAAGATTTTATCGAAATGAAAAAAACATTTTCAAAAAAATGACAGAAAATTCAGATTACTATTGCCACATTGTCAGTTTTCCATGTTTGGTATTGACTTTGATGCTGCAAAAGCATTCATTTAAAATTTAAAAATCGAACATATTATGGAAAAAGGACAGATCAGGGTACAGACCGAGAATATCTTTCCGATTATCAAAAAATTCTTATACAGTGAGCATGATATCTTTTTGCGTGAATTGGTTTCCAATGCACAGGATGCTTGCCAAAAACTGAAAACTTTAACAGCGAGTGGAGAAAACAAATCCGATTTAGGTGATTTGCGTATTGACATCACTGTTGATGATAAAGAAAAAACAATTACCATTTCCGACAACGGTATTGGTATGACCTCTGAAGAAGTAGACAAATACCTTAACCAAGTGGCATTTAGCGGTGCCGAAGAATTTGTACAGAAATATAAAGATGCCAATATCATTGGCCATTTTGGACTAGGTTTCTATTCTGCATTCATGGTAGCAGAGAAAGTGGAAGTCTACACTAAGAGCTATAAAGAAGATTCTAAAGGCGTATATTGGTCATGCGATGGAAGTCCAGAATTTGAATTGTACGAAGTTGACAAAGAAGATCGTGGTACCAAAATCGTTTTGCATATTGGAGAAGACAGCAAGGAGTTCTTGGAAGAAAGCAAAATAGAGTCTCTACTTCAGAAATATTGCCGTTTCCTTCCTATCGCTATATTCTTCAAGGAAAAGCAAATTAACAATACCAATCCTCTTTGGACACGTAAACCATCCGAATTGACCGATGAAGACTATAAAAACTTCTATCGTGAACTATATCCTATGGGAGAAACGCCGTTGTTTTGGATTCATCTAAACGTGGATTATCCATTTAAGTTGACAGGTGTTTTGTATTTCCCTAAAATCAAACAATCCTATGAAATACAAAAGGACAAAATACAACTATACAGCAACCAAGTATTTGTAACAGACGAGGTAAAAGAAATCGTCCCTGAGTTCTTGATGTTGTTGCATGGTGTTATTGACAGTCCAGATATTCCTTTGAATGTAAGCCGTAGTTATTTGCAAGGCGATTCCAACGTACGCAAGATCAACGGTTATATTACCAAAAAGGTTGCTGACAAGTTGGACGACATTTATCGCAACAATCGTGTTGATTTTGAAGACAAATGGGAAAGTTTGGGTATAGTTGTCAAATACGGAATGATTACGGAAGACAAATTCCTTGAAAAAGCGGACAAGTTTTTACTATTGGAAGATGCCACAGAAAAAGTCGATGTTCAGATAGAACCTAAAGAAGAAGACGAAAACCAAGAAACAAAAATTGTATCCAAACCTAAGTACTATACTTTAGAGGAATACAAAACTGCCACTGCGGTAACTCAGACTAACAAAGAAGGCAAGGAAATCATATTGTACACAAGTGATCCTATTGCGCAAGATACTTATGTGCAAGCAGCACAAAACAAAGGATATAAAGTAGTCTTACTAAATACGTTAATCGATACGGCATTCATCAACAACATGGAGATGAAATGGGAAAAGACATCTTTTGTACGTGTAGATGCTGACATTGTGGACAACTTGATCGATAAGCAAGAAAATACGGATAGTATCCTTAGCAAAGATGAAAGTGAAAAACTAAAAACTTTGTTTGAAGCTCCTATACCGGAATTGCATGTAACCGTTGAGATTAAAGGTCTAAGCAAAGAAACGGCTCCAGTGATTGCCACTCGTCCAGAATTCATGCGACGTATGAAGGACATGGCAGGTATTGGCGGAGGAATGGCATCTTTCTATGGCAATCTTCCTGACGAAGTCACGTTAACTATAAATGGCAATCATCCTGTTTACCAAGCAATATTGAAACAAGATGAAGCCCAACAAAAAGAGGAAATCCACAATCTTACAGATTTGGCTTTATTATCTCAAGGATTATTGAAAGGAGCACAATTGACTGATTTCATCAATAGAAGTTGGAATAAAGTAGCACAGTAGTGTTTTACAAAAATAAACAACAGCCCTGTCTAACATCTAGACAGGGCTTGTTGTTTATTCATATTTCAAAATTTCGGCAGGTTCTTTTTTTAATAATTGCTTGAGTGTCTGCCATAAAATAAATATTGCCATAAGAATAAAAAAAAGTGGAATGATTAAATAAAGCCAATACGGGTATTGAACTAGGTAAGCAAAATGCGAAAAAAATATTTTCAAAACAAAGCCACATAGTAACCAACTACCTACTAATGAAATACTAAGGCTAAATGCCACGTCTTTAGCAAAGAATAACAAAAAATCCAACGGCTTCGCACCCATCAATACACGCAAAATCATCTCTTTACGTACCCGCTGAAAATAGAAATTGGCATAAGTTACAAATCCCAATATGACACCAACAATAATCAATACCGAAAAAAAAGACAACACCTTGAACAGAAAATCGACTTGTTGAAAACTATTTTCATAATCAGCTTCGCTTGATTTTATCTGGACAGGATTGCCTGGAAATAGGTTCAAAATCTTCATCTCAAGATTCCTAACGAATGCTTTGTCCGTATTGGGTTTCATGCGAAACAAGAGAAAATTTCCGTTATGAGCAGACGTATAGGTATAGATAATTGGATATGTTTTGTATTCCCAATTTTCATATAGAATATTCTTTGTAACACCTCTGACTATGAAAGTATCTGCCCAACCAAATCCCATATTGGGAGAAATATCCGTGATAATCGTTTTTCCGATAACGGAGTCTTTCCAATGCATCATGTCAACGAAAGTTTGATTTACTACGACATCCTTTTCTTTTTTGGATAATTGACCTTGAAATATTTTATTAGTGCCTATCATGGAAAAAAAATCGCCTCCATTACTGACCATCAGACTATTAACCGTACCATGCTCGGTTTTTATAGGTTCAAAATTATTGTCACTCCCAACCAATGGCATCTGAGAAGTGTAGGCATGAGAAACCACACTAGGATAGCGCAATATCATACTGTCGAGCTTATCCCTATTTCTCTCCACGCTTAAAGAATCACTACTCATTTTAAAGTAATAAAGATCTTTATGATCAAACCCTAAATCCATTTTTCCAAGAAAACGAATCTGCAACCAGACAGTCGCAACGACGATCAATATAGAGATCCCAAGCGCAGTTTGTATACCCAAAAGACTAAGGCGGAACTTA
>QFOI01000361.1 GCA_003241175.1 Pseudopedobacter saltans | reverse complement strand
AGGCACTATGGCGATTGCCTTATTGATTTACAAATGGCAAACCTCTTTGCCGGGACTTATAATCGTAGCTATTGGCATCCCAATTTATTATTACCTTGCGAGCCGAAAAGAGGATAAAAATGCGCAACTTTAAAGAACTTTTTGGTCAATTTTCTTCTGTTAAAACAGCCGTTATTGGCGATGTCATGTTGGATACTTATTGGTGGGGACATGTGGAACGCATCTCACCGGAAGCTCCTGTTCCAATAGTTTCTATCAAAAGAAAAGAATTTCGTATTGGAGGCGCTGCGAATGTCGCCTTAAATACAGAAGCCTTATTGGCTCCGACAACTGTTTTTTCGGTTATTGGAAAAGATGATGATGCGGATGTTCTCTCCGGTTTGTTAGAAAAAAACCAAATAGATGCGTCCTATATCATTCGTGATGAAAACCGTCCCACTACCAATAAAATTCGCATAATGGGACGTAGCCAACAGATGATGCGTATTGATTATGAAGAAACAAAGAACCTCACTCCTGAAATAGAAGATCTGCTTATCAGTTCATTTAAAAAATATGTTGCCGTCGAAAAACCGGCTATTGCTATATTGGAAGATTATAACAAAGGTGTATTGACTCCTTTTGTGATACAATCCATCATAGAAATATGTAAGGAAAACAACATCCTTGTTGCTGTAGATCCTAAAAGTAAAAACTTCTTTTGCTACCAAGGTGTAGACATATTCAAACCCAATATGAAGGAAGTAACCGAAGCCTTAAACATTTCGGACACCAGTGTTTCGGATGACAATTTGAACAATATCCATCTTCGACTTCAAGAAAAACTCCAACATAAAACATCGTTAATTACACTTTCCGAAAACGGTATTTTCTTTCAGAACGAGAAAGATTTTTTCAGGCAAAATGCTTTTGTAAGAAATATTGCTGACGTCAGCGGTGCGGGTGACACTGTTATTGCGGTAGCTTCTGTGGTGTATGCGTTAACCAAAGACATGCAACTAGCAGCTTCTATGGCCAATCTTGCTGGAGGTTTGGTTTGTGAAGAATTGGGAACAGCTGCCATTAATCCTGCATTATTAATGACAGAGTGTAATAATTGCATTTAAAAAAATGAGCATCATTTTAAAAATGATGCAACAAAATAGACATTACATTAGTATTTTTATATTTTAAGCAGCTAAAATGATTTAATTTTTAGATTTTATCTAATTTTGTAGACATACTAGTTAAAATCATGTCTCAAGATAAATATACAATCGTTATACACGGAGGTGCAGGGACAATTCTGAAAGAGGATATGACTCCAGAATTGGAGACTGCTTATTTAAAAGCCTTAAGTGAGGCGTTGAATGCAGGTTACGGTGTATTGGAACAAGGAGGTACAGCCAACAACGCTGTCAAAGCCGCTATCGTCACGATGGAAGACAATGTTCTTTTTAATGCAGGAAAAGGTTCTGTTTTTACAAAAAGAGGATATCAAGAAATGGATGCGGCCATTATGGATGGAAAAACCTTAAACGCTGGTGCCGTTACGGGTATTCGCAATATCCGCAATCCAATAGAACTTGCCATGGAAGTCATGACCAATAGCAACCACGTTTTTTTAAGTGGAAAAGGAGCAACAGATTTTGCTATCAAACAAGGAATTAAACTAGAAGCTGACGAATATTTCTTTTCTCAATTCCGTTATGACCAATGGAAAGCCATAAGAGATTCGGATACTTACTCGTTGGATCATACCAATACGCATATCGAAGAATTGATGCGTGACAAAAAATTTGGAACAGTGGGAGCAGTTGCATTTGACCAAGATGGAAACCTCGCAGCGGCAACATCCACAGGAGGTATGACCAATAAAAAATATGGACGCATTGGCGACAGTCCATTGATTGGTTGTGGCACTTACGCTAACAATGCTACTTGTGCGATTAGTTGCACAGGTCATGGCGAAAAATTTATCGAAGCAGTTGCAGCTCACGACGTCAGTTGTCTTATGGAATATAAAGGTCTTTCTTTACAAGAAGCCATGGATATTGTCATCAACGAAAAACTTGTCAAGATCGGTGGTGAAGGTGGTATGATTGGCGTTGACCATCAAGGGAATCCTTATATGGCTCTTAATAGTGCAGGTATGTATCGAGCCATGAAATCAAGTGATGGCAATGAAAGAATTGCTATTTATAAAGATTGATATTGAAACACCATTATATACAAAACCTCAGTTTCCAACTGAGGTTTTTTTATGCTTAGATCACTAGTGATTAATCACTATTGTAGCAAACCAAAGAAGGTCATAGCTTCACATTCTAATAAAAACAACCAAACAGCCAGTGAATATTGACCAAAACCCTAAACCTTTTATTTCCTTTTATCATTAAAAAACATAAACCATGGCAGACGTTATGAAAATACTCAAAGACCTTGAGTATAAAGCAATAGGAGTAGATCCTAAAACAAAAAAAATGCCCGACGGCTATTTTGCTTCCTTTAGACCTATCGGTCTTCCTATCCCAGAATCAGATTTCAAAAACCCTTGGACGCCAACCGGTTCTAACCTGAAAGCAATTCTCGATTCTAAACCCAAATCCAATACGGACACTATTCCTCCGGGAACAGATCCTGCTACGATTGACGCGATTTCCGCTAGTAAGCAATTGGATGACATGGCGTTTATGAGTGCAGGTATTGGAGCAAGTATGCAAGCTTATCTACAAACATTCATGTTGACTGATAATAAACTGGTTATGTCCAGTGATTATCTAGTAGCACCTGGGACGAGTAAGGTTAACGACACTTGGTATGCTATCATCAATGGTGCAAATGGTATAGCGCCAGACTTGGAATTGAATGCTTCCATGAAAGCAGCGGTCGCCAAAGCTAATGCTGTAATGGTCGACAGTGAAGGCAATAGTACCGTTAAATTTGAAAAATACCTTCAGTCAAGAGACGAATATCAAGAAGCTGTTCGCACCCGTGACAAGCAATATGCCAATGCATTATCTGATCCTATGAAATTACAAATGTGGCCCATCCAAGGTAAAGGTTACCAAGATGATGTTGATTTTGCATGGGATAAATGGCAGTCATTTGGATTCAAACAAGAAATTGAATCCGCTATCGCTGTATTGTCAAGTCAGGGTATCGACCCAGCTATATTGTTGATTGCAAGAGCGAAACACAAATACGAAAACAGCCTTATCAACATTCCTAATGTGGGAAATATCCCCTACACGTTCATGACACCATCCAAATGGTATTCTGCATCAGCTGGAGATGGTTGGAATTCCTACACGCAAAAGGATTACCGTAGCCAAAGTAGTTTTGATTCCAAAACCAGCAAAACAAGTGCTGGTGGTGGTTTTAGCCTAGGTTTTTTCAGTATTGGAGGCGGAGGTTCAGCTTCGTCCAAAAAAACTTCCCTAAGCATCAAAACAGAAAGCGTAACGATTGAGTTTGAATATGCCACTGTTGACATCCAAAGACCTTGGTTGGATACGACACTACTCAACTTGAGTAACTGGTTTTTAGTGGGCGACTATCCGGCAAGCTGTATTTCGGATGGCACTTTCAATCAACAGTTTAAGGTAAATAACCCAACTGAAATGCTGTTTTTACCTTCAGTTGTAACCAGTTTGATATTGGCACGCAACATTAAGATCAAATGGTCCCTTTCTACTGCCGACATTAAGACACTAAATACAGCAGCATCTGGCGGCGGAAGTATTGGATATGGACCTTTCTTTATCGGCGGTAGCCATAGCCAATCCAATAGCAAACGAGACACTGATTTTGGTGCCAATAGCCAAGGATTTCAGGTGGATGGCGTTCAGTTAATTGGATATGTTTCCACCATAATGCCTGGTTCGCCAAAGAAAAACGGTAAAGATTATATGCAAAAGAAACCAGACTAACCAG
>QFOI01000022.1:2279-20734 GCA_003241175.1 Pseudopedobacter saltans | reverse complement strand
CTGTGATTATTTCCAAATAAATCATATTGAACAATAATCGACAATGCTACCGCAGCGACTTTGTCATCCACCAATATACACAATTGTCCTTCCGGGAAAATATTCAACAGCCTTTCTATCTTATTTTTTTCCCAAACACTTCCAATACCGTCGTAAGCATCAATCATGGCGTTTTTCAACTCCTCATATCGTTGAATACTAAGAGGTTCTAAGGTTACTTGCATTTTAAAAACCGATTTATTTTTACCCCAAAGATACACTGCTTGGCAAGGAAATGAAAAAAACGAATTTAAACACTTGTTTAATTCAAACAATTGTTTAAATTTGCGGCAGTAATGGGTACTGATTTAACAAAAAACTGTAAAAAGGTTCAGATATTGGACGCCGCAACGGAGGTTTTCGCAACCAAAGGTTTCGAAGGTGCGTCTATACGTGAACTTGCTTCTGCAGCGAATGTTAATATTGCGATGATCAATTACTATTTCGGTTCCAAGGAAAAGCTCTTTAACGATGTAGTCAATTATCACTCGGAATATATGTACACCAACCTTAAAGAAATAGTTGGACGTACGGATATATCCTATTTGGAAAAAGTATTTCTGTTGATTGATCTTCAGGTCGACAAACTGATGAAAAACAGAAATTTCCATAAGCTGATCCATCACGAGATTATGCTTAATCAACGTAACGAAGTGAGTGAAAGTATTCAGAAAATCATTACTAAAAGCAGATCTTTAACCAAATCTATCATTGAAGACGGCATCAAAAGTGGAGAATTTAGAGAAGTAGATGTAGAACTGACTCTGTCTTGCTTGTACGGAACACTTAACCAAATGTTTCTGTCAAGAGCCATTTGCAAAATCATTTTAAACCTCGACGAATCTGACAATGATCCTTTTAACCCAGGGCTGAGAAAAAGATTGGTTTCTTACCTGAGGGACTTGATGGAGCATTATCTGGTTAAATAAAAATAATTATACAAAACAATATTTTTTAGTAGGATAGCATTAGGCTCGGAATATTGTTGCAACATAAAAACATTTTAAACTTTTTTACAGTTGGTTTTGGTGAACACGGGCAGTCCTATCAAGGACAGCCCTTTTTTGTAGAATAACTTTAGGCAATAACATACATTAAGGCAGTAGCTTTTTTCCATTTAATGTATATTGCACACCTTAGCATTTTTTACATAAATGAAAATAACAGAACATATAGCGAAGGCCAAGGATACGCTACTCTCTTACGAGATATTACCACCACTGAAAGGAAAAGATATTGGATCAATATACAAACATCTTGACCCCTTGATGGAATACAAGCCATCTTGGATCAATGTTACCTACCATAGAACCGAATCTGTTTTCAAAAAGCGACCAGACGGATCCATAGAAAAAACGAAAATGCGCAAACGTCCCGGAACCGTTGGGATATGTGCTGCTTTGGAAAACCATTACGGAGTGGACGCAACTCCACATATCATATGCGGTGGTTTCTCCAAAAATGATACGGAAGATGCACTCATCGATCTCAATTTTCTTGGGATTGACAACATATTGGCCTTGCGTGGCGATGCAGCCAAAAGTGATGGAGAGTTTATTCCAGAACCTAACGGTCATCGCTATGCCATCGACTTGATCAAACAGGTAGCGAACTTGAACAAAGGAATTTATCTGGAAGAAGACGAGGTCACTGACGGTATTGCTACTAATTTCTGTATTGGTGTAGCGGGCTATCCTGAAATGCATTTCGAAGCATCCAATATGAAAACCGATTTAGCTTACCTAAAAGCTAAAGTCGACGCTGGCGCAGAATATATCATGACTCAAATGTTTTTTGACAACCAAAAATTTTTCGATTTTGTGAAAAACTGTAGGGCTATGGGTATTAACGTGCCTATTATACCCGGGTTAAAACCAATTACACGCAAAAAACAGTTGTCGGTGTTGCCTAAGATATTCAATGTCGAGATTCCTCGTGAACTTAGCAATGCGATACTCCAAACGGAAAACGATATGGATGCTGAAAAAATAGGAATAGAATGGCTGACACAACAAAGTAAAGCGTTAAAAGCTTTTGGTGTTCCTGTACTGCACTATTACACACTAGGAAAGCCCGAAACTATCAGAAACGTAGTAAAAGAAATTTTTTAAAATCATTACAATACTTTCGCTATTTGAGGCAAAGTTTCTTCATTAGCCAATATTAAATGACCGGAGAGGAGCAATTCGACTTTGACGAATTGCTCCTCTCCTTTTGACAAATAGTTGCCATACTTAGCCGGAACAATCGAATCGTACTTTCCAAAGAATAAAAAAACAGGCGTTTTGTGTTTTCTGATAAGAGTTTTAATAGACTCGATATTGGGTAAAAACGGATGAGTTAACATCAGACGAGCAAAAATCAGATGTGCCGTATCAGTATCTTCATAGGACGATTTTATCAATGTAAAAACACTTTTGTTGATAATCCTCATCTTCCTGAAAGTTGTAGACAGCGACATAATGAGTTTGGATGAATGGCTCATCCTCCTGAATATTTTAGGTCCTAATGATGTCTTGAACAAGAATCGATGTCCAAATGTCCTGGTCAATCCATCTGGAGCAGCCAAAATAAGTTTGGATATTCTATCGGAATAGGATTCGTACATGGAAAGGCAAATACGCCCACCCATGCTGTGTCCCATTAATTCAAATGTATGCAATGTGGTCCCCATCTCTTGTTGATGGATGATTTCAAATATGTGGATCAAGTCCAGTTTTGTCAATTCCTTTTCATTCCACTCCGTTAATCCGTGTAACGGAAAATCCAACGCAAACATTATTTTGTCTAAAGGACATTGTGCTCCCAGCAACGCGTATGCTGCACCCGAAAGTGAAAATCCATGCAAACAAAAAATGGGGATTGTCCCACTTCCGTACACATGATAGGCGATCTTACTATTGCGATATTGTGCAAAATGCGTTTTGTCCATTGATTATGCTAGTTGATTGTTTTGCTGGCTTTTTTTCAACCATGCAAAAAGTCCCGTTATGGCAATAACCAAAAATACTAAAAACTGTACGGATGTGAAAACATAGCCTTTCATGAAATAAAGAGGCATGGAGATCAAGTCTGTCAATATCCACCAATACCAGCTTTCCACTTTCTTTTTGTTCATCAAAAACATAGCGGTATAAGCACTTGCAGACGCAACCGCATCCTCTATAGGCACTGTACTTGGTGTGTATTTTTTTAGTATGAAAAACAACACCGTAAACATTAGTAGAAAAAACAAGCTAGTTTGTACCCAATCCTTCCCATTGTTTCGGGTAATAACAAATTTATCCTTGATATTATCTTTATTACTCCACAACCACCAACCATATATACTCATCAGTGTATAGTAAATATTAAGGCCAGCTTCTGCATACAGTTCTCCTTCAAAGCTGATGAGTATGTAAATAGCCGTGCTGACAATACCTGTAGGGTAAACCCATATGTTTTCCATTTTGGACAAAAAAGTACTCGCTATACCCAAAAACACTGCAATGTATTCCTGTATGGACGTTTCTTTTAAACCTGCCAAAAATTGTTGGTAAACATTTTGCATAACATTACAAACTTAATTCATCGTCAATTGTAAATTGAGAGTAAATAATATATTTGTACAAACAAAAGATATGGAAACATCGAAATATCCCTTTTTCCTACAGTTTAGCATGCGCTTGCTAAGTATTGTTCTGATTATATTGTTAGCCTATCTAGGCGAGGGTATTTTTAAACCACTAGCCTTCGCAGGAATCTTTACGCTTGGGCTCATCGGCCCTTGTTCATGGCTGGAACGTCACGGATTTAACAGGTCTTGGGCAGCAGCAACATGTGTTTTGGTCGGATTAATATTGATCGGTTTAGTAGTTTCCTTTCTTTCTACACAGATAGCCGGATTCAAGGAAGACATCCCTCATTTGAAACAACAATTCAACATGGCGATCACACAACTCGAACAGTTCCTCAATCAGCGTTATGGAATGAAAAAAACGCAAATGATGGATTATGTCAAGCAAGGTGAAGAACACTTATTGAGTAGCTCTGGAACGCTGCTAGGAAGTACGGTAGCGACATTTACAACTATCTTATTGTTTACAGTATTGATACCCATTTATACTTTTCTGATGTTGATCTACAGAAGCCAAGTTGCCACTTTTTTACGTATGATATTTGAAGAAAAATTTCATGACCGTATTGTTCTTATCATGAGCAACACAAAAAATGTTATACGTAGTTATGTCGGCGGCTTAGTAATAGAAATGATAGTTGTAGCTGGTATCAACTGTATTGCAATGTCCATATTGGGCATAAAATACGCCATACTGTTAGGGATATTGGCAGCAATCATGAATGTCATTCCTTATATTGGGATATTTACCGCAATGGCAATATCAGGACTCATCACCCTATCCACCAACGGACCATCCGAAGCATTAATAACCATAATAATACTAATCGGAGTACACCTTTTGGATAGCAATATCCTACTACCCAAAATAGTGGGAAGCAAAGTCAAGCTGAATGCACTAGTTACGATATTGGTTGTCATTGTCGGAGAACACATCTGGGGTATTCCAGGAATGTTTTTGTCCGTACCTATTACTGCAATATTGAAGGTAATATTTGACGACTCATTTTCGATGAAGCACTGGGGAGTACTTTTAGGTGAGGAAGAACACACTAAGCCAAGTCTATCCAGATTTAAAAAAACATCGAAAAACAAAAAATAAATAATGGCACTAGGAGAAGTTTTTTTGATTCCTACTGTATTGCAAGATGATGAGACCGCACTTGAATCATTGCCAATCAACATAATCAATACAGTTCGTAACTGTCAAGTTATTTTCACTGAAAATGAGCGTACAACTAGGCGTCATTTAAAAAAAATGGATCGAAACATTGTCATAGACAATTTCCAATGGTTCACGATTGGAAAGATAGAAGATAGCATTTTGGATACCTTTAGTCAACAGCTACAACTTGGTAAAAATGTGGCTATAGTCAGTGAAGCGGGTTGTCCCGGCATTGCTGATCCAGGACAGTTTTTGATTGCTGAAGCACAAAAAATAAATGCGAAAATACATCCCCTAGTAGGACCAAGCAGTATTTTATTGGCATTGATGGCAAGCGGCATGAATGGTCAAAATTTTCATTTCATGGGATACCTGCCTGTAGATACGACGGAAAGAAAAAACGCTATCAGAAAAATAGAGTCCATGTCTATCAACGACAACTGTACTTTTATTTTCATTGAAACCCCTTATAGGAATGTTCCGCTGGTTAAAGACATCATCTCCAACACGAAACCTAGTACAAGACTATGCATTGCAGCCAATATCACCGCAGCTAGTGAAAATATTAGAACAAAAAGCATTCAAGATTGGAAAAAAGAAGACCTCAATTACCTCCACAAGCAGCCAACCATTTTCCTATTGGATGGAGGCCGCCAATATGCACCTAAAAGTCATTACTAATGCGGTAACCTTTGGTTGGAATATTAAACAAATGATCTGAAATTGGCATGAGGTTAATACTTTTAGCCTTAATAACGATGGGACTGGCGGTACTCTCATCCACAGACTCATATTGTAAAATCACACCAGGAACATCTTTGAACTGGTATTTGTTTTCCTTACTACTTGGAGTTACATCCAAAGTGTAATAAGCATCATATTTTGCACCATTTTCCAAAGAAAGTGTCGCTTTGCCACATCGATATCCCAATATTACCTTGACAAAATCTTCATCAGTATTTGTTTTGATATTATTGTAAATAGTATTGTGCAACCGCCAACCGGAAGAATCAAGTGTTGTTTTGTATTTATTAACACCTATTTCCTTCAACACGGTAACAGTTCCCAAATTATTGTTTTGTATAACTGTCTGTAAATAATTACTGGTAGAAAATGAAAAGTCTGTTCTCACTTTAGCGCCATGTATATAAACGGTTTTCAACGCATTCACGACCACTAACGAATCCTTATCCTTGTCTTTGTAGGTCACTGTATAATAGATCGTACAATCTCCCAATATTCGCTGGGCGAAAAGATTATTATGCGCAAAAAAAACGAATGCAGCAATCAGAAAAAACTTAACGATACTCTTTTGCAATATGACGATATGGTGATTTTCCAAAATATTTGTTGGTTTCTTTGACAAAAATAATGAATAGCTTAAAATAAAGTCTACCAAACATTCCTTATTCCCATAACCAAATTCATTGCCATTTTGTTATTTTGCTAAATATAGCTTTAAATTTTGAATTATGCAAAGACCAACTTTACATACCGTACTTTCGCCTCGCTTATTGGACCTTTATGAGTTAACGGATTCGGTGGTAGTCATCATTGACGTTTTTCGTGCAACAAGTACCATTGCGACGGCATTATACAACGGCGCAATACAAGTAATTCCCGTTCCAGATGTTGAAACCTGTATAAAAATTGGGAAAGAAACGCCCAATTCTGTCACTGCTGGAGAAAGAGAAGGAAAAGTAATTCCTGGTCTGCAATATGGAAATTCACCTGCAGAATATTCAAAGGAATTTATTGAAGGCAAAACATTGGTATTAACTACAACCAATGGAACTAAATTACTCAATATGGCATTATTAGCCGGCGCTTCAGACATTATTACAGGCAGTTTTCCCAATTTGAGTGCCGTTTGCAATTACCTATTGTCCAGTAACAAAAACGTCATACTAGGATGTTCAGGATGGAAAGACAAAGTCAATCTTGAGGACACTTTGTTTGCAGGTGCAATAGCAAGCCGTATTGGAAATAAATATGACATACTATGTGATAGTACGCTAATGGCTCAAAAAGTTTATGAAGACAACGCCCACGACTTGATATCAATTGCCAAAAAAGCAACCCATTGGCATCGACTTTCCAACTATGGACTATCTTATGATTTAGAATATTGCATATCTGCAGATGTCGCCAATGTGTTATGTCAATATAAAGAAGGTAAATTGATCATTCCTTAGAGGCTACACATATTGATTTTACTAAAAAAGCGTATAGTTGAAATAAACTATACGCTTTAGCTTACAAAATATTGAAACTATTTGTTTACAAAAAGAGTTTGGTTAGGTCTTGCACCCATTTTGAGTACTAAAACACCACCATTTTCCAAATCTTTATGCGAAAACCATGGTGTAGTAAGCATTTTACCATTTAATGTAGCTGACTGGATATATTTATTTGTTTCAGAAGTACCTTCGGCTTTTACTGTAAACGTTTTTCCATTTTTGAGTTTGATAGAAACATTACTGAAAACTGGACTACCAATAGTGTAGGATGGATTGCCAGGAGTTAATGGATAAAATCCCATCATCGAGAAAACAACAAAAGCAGACATACCGCCACCATCCTCATCTCCAGGAATACCAAAAATATTATCGTCGAACCAGGTTTTTAGCAAGACTCTTATACGTTTTTGAGTCTTCCATGGTGCATCTGTGAAATTGTACAAATAGGGTATATGGAAACTAGGCTCATTGCCCATAGAATATTGTCCCACAAGTCCTGTCGCATCCGTAAACTTGACCCAAAACAATTTCTTCTCACGACCAAGACCAGCCCTAAACAACTCATCCAACCTATTTTCAAATCCTTTTTTTCCGTGCATCAGTCCAACTAGACCATTGACATCATGTTGTACCTGCCACATATAAGTCCAACCATTGTTTTCATCATAATAGTCCCGACCACCAGGGCCACCATCCCAAGCAGGGTCTATGTCAATCCATTTTCCGGTGGAATCCTTTGGCATAAAAAACTGCTTTTGGTCATCCCATACTTTTTTATAGTTCAATGCCCTTTTAGCAAACAAAGCAGTGTCCTTATAATAACCTAGATCCTTTGCCATCTGTCCTACAGCCCAATCATCATAACTTCCACCAAGAGTAACAGCAACGGCTTGCCTTTTCTCAAATCCACTAACTATACTATAAGGTTCTTTTTCTCCTGGATGCAAAGCAGGAAAATAACCACTATCATGATAAAAACGATCCAAAGGTGTTGCCGGTCCATTTCTCCACGGAAGCATGGTTGCCTCTGTTGCGTTTTTGAGCATTCCCTCATATGCTTTTTTTACATCAAAATTTTTAAGTCCTTTCCTATAAGCATCCAAAAAAGAGATGGAAGAATGGAATCCATTCATACAAGCGTGATCGCCGTAAATAACAGGAAATGCCGGCACCCAACCACTTTGTTCATACATACGTACGTAAGACTGCATCATATCTTCCTCCATTTTCGGCTGAAGAATTGTTCTTAATGGATGTAAAGCTAAGTACGTATCCCAGGTCCAATCATCCACGTAAAAAGGACGGCTATCTTTATGTATCTGATTGTCATAACCACTATAGTATTGACCATCTTCCGTAATATCAACCATACGCTCATAACATCTATACAAAGCCGTATAGAAACTACGTTTCTGATCATCGCTACCACCTTCCACTTGTATCTGGCTCATAACATCAATCCACGATTGCTTTGCTTTATTGGCAAACGCTTGATAGGTCGTAGCAGAACTGATCTCATTTTCCAAATTCTTTTTAGCTTGATCTTCACTGATAAAAGAAATCGCATATCTAAACTCGATAGTATCTTTTTCTGATTTAGAAAATTTCAAAGCCAACCGACTAATATCATTCACTTTTTGAGTAGTGAAGGATTTGTTGAATTTTCCATATAGAAAAACCTTTACAGGTTTTAGGCCATCTTCCGCATTAAAATATTGAGAGCCCGTAAGCGTACTGTTTCCAATAGTTTCCCACATGGCGTCTTTATCATTGTATCTCCCCAGCAAAATGGTTTTAGCACTGGATGCATTAAAAGAAAACTTATAGTATCCAGTTTTTTTCCCAGGTGTAAAAGACAGATATAATCCATTTTCGGGAAAGAAATTACTATAAAACCATGGTGTTCTTGTTTCGCCGTCTTGATCGTATGCCAATTTTTTGCTCCAACTATTGTCCGAAATTTCTTCATCTGTCGAAGGCAACATAGAAAAAACCTCGCCCAATCTATGCGAAACAATTAAAAGTGGAAAAGATTCTATTTGATCATCCAAATAATCTCTACGCATCGGCGTCATGCGCATTGCCTGATAAGGTTGTTGGATTGTTGGTCTAGTAGGCACCAGTAAATGTCCGACACCACCAATCTCCGTACGAACAAATTCAAGATTGGTCCTATCTTTTTGAGCCATGACTGTGCTGTTGACTATTAAAGAACTCAACAAAACAGCACTGTATCCAAAAAAGCGTTTTTTAAACGTCATACATTACTACTATTTGGTTAGAATAAAGAAGCTACAAGTTACGTATTTAATACTATAACTTGTAGCCCTTTTATAAAAGATTCTATATCTCTAATAGCCTGGATTTTGTTCCAAGTTTGAATTCAATCCCAATTGAGTAAGAGGAACCGCAAATAGTTCTTTATTTTTATCTCCGGATGCTGTATGATCCCACCAACTAGTTGTTACAAATTTGTTGAATCTTATCAGATCTTGTCTTCTATATCCTTCCGTAATAAACTCACGTCCTCTTTCAGCTAAGAGAGAATCCATAGTAAGGGTTCCAGTTGTATATAATTTGGAGGTCCATAAAGATGGGTCGAATGCACGTTTCCTAACAGCATTCACTAAATCCACAGCTTCTGGTGTTGCAGAGCCTCCGTTAAGTCTCATTAACGCTTCTGCTTTTGCAAAATAGATCCATGTTAAGCGATAAACGACCCAACTAGTACTGTTATATCTCGCATTCGTAGATGCACCTAGTCTCCATTTATTGATACGAACTCCACTATTTTCCTCACCATTTTCCATATCTGACACAAGTTTAGCCGAATCCGCGCTTGTGGCATTAGCTGGCAGAGTACTAAACTTCTTGATTGCGTCAACAAACACAATTTGTTTTCCATTATATTCTCTAATACCCAACATAGGATTATTATGATCAGCATTATCTTGACCAGTACTAGCCAAATATCCCCACATTGGACCTATAAAGAACCATTCTTTTTTACGTTTATCATCATTATCATAAGAACCATAAACCCCTGGGATAGCTACTATACCATTATTTCCCGTACGGTTACCACCATAAACGATATTTTGTCTAAAATGGTAAAAGTTACCTGGCCAACCTGGCACCCATGCTGCGGTTTGATAATTGTATAGAATAGAAAATATTTGTTCCTGTGATCGATTATTGTTCGGAGAGTAAGTCTGAGTAACAGTAGAGTCAAGTTGCATAGTTCCTGTCACATTACCTTCTTTATTCAAAATTAAGGAGTCACAAGCCGCAACACAATCTTGCCACCTTGGTTTGCCAGACCAGACCTCCCCATTCAAATATAATTCAGCCAAAATAGCATATCCAGCAGCCCTGGAAATCCGTCCCTTATTTGCATCTGATAGAATAGGAACTAAATTGATATTTTCTTTAATGGAAGTTTCAATCGAATCGTACACTTGTGCTCGAGGCATCGTTTTTGGATGAACCTCTGTAGTAGAGGTAACATATGGGATATTACCATACATATCCATCGTGCGCATATAGTACATTGCCCTCAACAACTTGAGTTCTGCAAGATATTGACTCTTATCTTCTTCAGTTATACCCATCGCAGTAGCCTCCCTTCTAGATATGTTTTCTATGGCCGTATTACAATAACCAATACCAACATACATTAACGCCCACGGATTACGAGCTATTTCATCATCAGAACTCCAGTCATGATGGTGAAGTCTTATCCAAACCCCTCCGTCATATCCATCAACACCTTTTTGTGGCCACGCTAATTGATCAGCAGATAATTCACTAACCTTCCACCAGCTTCTGTGATCGGTAGACGTTGCCCATGCATTTGTATGCGTGTAAGGTCTTAACACCGCAGAAATAACTTCGTTCTGATTATTGTAAAATACACCTTGATCAAATTGATTATAGTTTTTCTGTTCCAGCTTGGTACAGGCCCCAATAACAGTAGTCAAAGACAAACCTAATAGCACTTTTTTTATATTAATTTTCATAATAATTCTATTTTGAATTGACAAGATTAAAAACCTATATGGGCACCTATCAAGAAAGATCTTGTACTTGGATAAACCCCTCTACTATCAACACCTGGGAATAGACCAGTATCATTGACAAAATCTGGATCGTTATTTTTGTATTTTGTAATCAGCCACAAATTTGTTCCTGTAACATATACACTTACGTTTCGGATATAGTTGTTCTTTGGAACTCTTATATTATATGAAAATGTTACTTCATCCAATTTCACATAGTTTCCACTTTGAATATAGTAGTTGGAGTACTGCATATTGTCATTCAAGTCTTTGTAGGTCGTAAATGCTGTCTGTAGCATATTGTAGGTGGCTACTCTGTTGCCATAATACATATCGGTCAAATTCAATATATCATAACCAAATTTACCTCTTAGGAAAAAACGCAAGGAGAAATCTTTATATCTAAATGTATTTGTTAAGGAAGCAAAATATCTTGGCTGCCCGTTGCCCAAGAATGTATAGTCATCTGGGGTAATCTGGTTAACAGGAACTGCAGCTCCTTCTTTATTGTAAAACAACCATTTTCCTTCATCAGTAAAACCTGCAAATCGTTTACCATAAAATGCACCAATTAACTGCCCTGGATAATTTCGTTGTGAATTTCCAAGATTTCCTGGATTAGGAATTCCTCCTCCTTCCATATACTGTGCATTAGTATAGGTCAACAACTTATTAGTCGTATGCGAAGCCGTCGCATCAATACTCCATTGAAAATCTTTTCCTTTTACTGGTGTAGCACCTAAAGCCAACTCAATACCATTGGAACCTAGAGTTCCTATGTTCATAAACGTAGTAGTTGCAACATTTGAAGGCACTTCTACAGGATTGTTTAATGCCAGATTAGAAGTTCTTCTATGGAAATAGTCGATTGACCCTGTTATTGCATAATTAAACAGACTAAAGTCTAACCCTAAGTTCCATTCTTTCTTGCGTTCCCATCTCAAATCAGGATTGTAGTTTTGTCTTGGGCCATAGGTCTGTTGCCATGTTCCATTTGGAAATTGATAAAAACCGCCCGTCCCCATCAAGGCTAAATAAGAAGTACCATTTGGAAAACCTTGATTTCCGGTGATACCATACCCCACTCTCAGTTTTAGATTGTTAACCCAAGAAATACTCTTCATAAAATTTTCTTGACTTATTACCCAACCAGCAGAAACACCGGGAAAGTTTGCCCACTTGTTATTATCACCAAAGAAAGTAGACCCTTCATGGCGCAGTATGAATTGTGCCAAATATTTACCACGATAAGAATAATTCGCTCTACCAAAAAAAGCTATCAATTTATTGGAGTACTTACTACTTCCCATCCCAGCCTTTCCGAGTCCCAGGGCTGTACCTGCACTTAAATTATCATTTTGAAACAAGTCATTTGTAAAACCTTTGTTAGAAGCATTAAAACCTTCCTCCACATGGTTTTGGTAACTATAACCTACAACTGCAGTAACAGAATGATCTTTGGAAAAACTGGAGTTATAATTAATAGTAGGCTCAAACAAAAAGTCTTTACCCAACCATGTGGACTTATAAGCATAACCACCATTTGGCACATCACCATCATTTTGTGATGACTGAGAATAAATACTTCTATATTGATTATCCACATACTGATCACGTTGAACTGATCCTGATACGGTAGCTGTCAAATCGTTCAGAATCTGTAATGTAGATTTCAATTGCGCCAATGTAGTTTGCTGGCTTCTAGTCGACGTTTCTTGATTTAATCTAGAGACAACATTAGTTGTACCTCTTTGATTCCAATATCCTCCCAAATTTGAAGAGTCGTAAGGACTTTGGGTTGGATTAAGATTGAACAGAGCATCTTCCCAATTACCACCACCTAATAGATTTGCTTCATTGTTATTATATAAAATATTAATGTCGGTTGTTAGGCGATTATTAAATCCTTTGTTATGTATTGCCATTGTTGCTCCATACTGTTGACGGCTATTAGCTTTTGCAATACCTTCCATATTGGAAAAATATACACTTGCTCTATAGCTAGTATTGGCAGTTCCCCCACTCATAGATACATTGTGATAATGGCTTAGGTTAGAGTGATTAACCAATTCATCAAACCAATCAGTTGAACTACCAAAATCCTGCATCTTGGAATTAGGCCAATTTTCAGACATCCTTTGTCTGTATTGAGCTGCACTCAAGACTTTTGGATAGCGGTACAAATATTCTTTCCTAACCCAACCATTATAGTCGTAAATAGGTGCCCCACTTTTTGCCTTTTTAGTTGTCACTAGTATGACACCGCCATTAGCACGAGTTCCATATATCGCTGCAGCAGAACCATCTTTCAATACGGAGATCGATTCAATATCGCTTTGCTGAAGTAGATCGAGGTTACCACCTGGAACCCCATCAATAACGACTAATGGACTATTGGAACCATTAATTGAGGCGACACCTCTCAATTGCATACTAACACCAGAGTTAGGGTTGGAGCCACTAGTTCTTGTGATATTAAGCCCCGCGACCTTTCCTTGTATAAGATCCATAGCATTTCTTGCACCACCAGCATTAAAGTCTTTCGGCGTTACATCCACAATTGCAGAAGTCAGATCTTTCTTCTTCATTGTACCATAACCAACGACAACAACTTCATCGAGATCTCCTTCTTTGGGCTTCATGGCAATATCAACAGTTTCTCCGACTGAAATACCTGACTTACTTTGGTTTTGGAAATTAACATCCGCAAAATCCGTAGTATATTTTAAAGCTGGATCCAATCCTGTAAATTCAAAAGCCCCTAAACTATCCGTTTCGGTAACCTTAGAAACCTTTCCATCGCTTGAACGTAATGCAACAGATATTCCCCAATGGGAGTACCTTTCTCTGAAGTAACTTTACCTTTTATGATATTGGCATCTTGAGCATGTGCCAGTATCGGAATTGAAATCGTAAGCACAAAACTCACTAACATTAGTAATAAGTTTTGACTTATGTTTTTTCTTGCAGACATAGTCCTTGATTTTGTTTTAAATAATGATTTAACAGTCTATAAAGCGTAACAAGCGCAATCGTTTGTGCATGCAAAGTAAAATAACCTTCTAATATTTTGTTAAAACAACGGTCAAATAACAATTCTTTTGAAATGTATTTACAATTCATTTACAAAGAAAATAGCCTTCCAAATTGGAAGGCTATTTTATGCTTTAAACCTCGTTGTGACCTATTTGTCTACACTAAATGAGTAAGGAAAATCAGATTTATTAATTCCTCTAGCTTTATTTGGTTGACTACCCAAATCGAACTGCAACGTACCTCCTTTCATCAAATCAAAATGATTCAACCAGTTTTTGGTAGATGTTTTACCATTTTGTAATAAGGATTGAACATAGATATTTTCATCACTGCTCTTTGGTGCATCAATAACTAATGTTTTACCATTTTCTAAATGTATAGTTGCTTTTTTGAATAGTGGAGTTCCTACTACATATTGATCGCTAGCAGGCGTTACAGGATAAAAACCTAAAGCGGAAAACAAATACCAAGCGGAAGTCTGTCCATTATCTTCGTCACCACAATAACCATCTGGCGTTGGTTTGTATAGTTTTTGCATGGCATCTCTTACCCAATATTGCGTTTTCCAAGGTTCACCTGCATAGTTGTACAAATAGATCATGTGTTGTATTGGTTGATTACCATGTGCATATTGACCCATGTTCATAATCTGCATTTCACGGATTTCATGGATCACACCACCATAGTAACTATCATCAAAAACAGGAGGCATGATAAATACGGAATCCAACATTCCAACAAATTCTTTCTTACCTCCCATTAAGTCAATAAGACCTTGCATATCCTGAAATACGCTCCATGAGTAATGCCAACTATTTCCTTCTGTAAAAGCATCACCCCATTTGAACGGGCTAAATGGTGCTTGGAAAGTACCATCTGCATTTTTTCCACGCATAAGTTTGTGAGAAGGATCAAACAGCTTTTTATAGTTCATGGCACGTTGTGCATAGATACCAATTTCTGATTCCGGTTTTCCTAAAGCTTTACCTAGTTTATAAATAGCATAGTCATCATAGGCATATTCCAAAGTACGAGCGGCATTTTCATTAATACCAACGTTATAAGGAACGTATCCCAACTCATTATAATATTTAACACCTTTACGGCCAACTGCGCCCATAGGACCTTCATGATTTGCACCATTCACTACTGCCTTCCACAAAGTTTCGATATCATAGCCACGCATGCCTTTCAAATATGCTTCTGCGACCACAGATGCAGAGTTGTTACCTACCATGATATCTGCGAAGCCTGGGCTGCTCCATTCTGGCAAGAAACCACCTTCTTTGAAATCATTGGCTAACCCTTCCTGCATTTCTTTATTAACAGAAGGATAAACTAGATTCAAGAAAGGATATAGTGCACGGAAAGTATCCCAAAATCCAGTTCCCGCATACATATAACCAGGAAGGATTTCGCCATTGTAGGGACTCCAGTGTACGGCTTTACCTTTAGCGTCGATTTCGTATAGTTTGTTAGGGAAAAAGACAGCTCTATACAAACAAGAATAGAAGGTACGCACTTGATCAATACTTCCACCAGAAACATCGATAGAACCTAATGTTTTGTTCCAAACAGCTTTACCCTTGGCAACAACTTGATCGAAACTATCATTACCTAATTCTTTCAAATTTAGTTCAGCTTGTTCTGGACTAATAAAAGAAGAAGCAATTTTTGCAATGACCTTATCGCCTCTTTTCATAGCAGGAAATCCAACTATAGACCCCACATGTTTATCTTGTATTTCGTCTTTTCCACGATACAGATTATCATCGCTCCAAGTACCTGTCAATTTGAATGAACGATCAAACTGTATTACGAAATAGTTTTTAAAATTTTTAGGTAATGGACCACGAGCGTATCGAGTCGAATAGCCAATAATTTTATTTTCAGATGGAATGACTTTTATATAAGAAGCTTTATCAAAAGCGTCTACGACAACGAAAGCACTATCAGTTGTTGGAAAAGTAAAACGAAACATAGAAGCCCTATCTGTCGTAGTCAACTCAGTTGTAACATCATGATCCGCCAAATAAACACTATAATAGTATGGTTTTACAACTTCCGCTTTATGAGAAAACCAACTAGCACGTTTATCCTGATCAAAAATAGCACTGCTCCCTGTTATTGGCATGATGGAAAAAACACCATAATCATTCATCCAAGGAGATGGCTGATGCGTTTGCTTAAATCCGCGAATTTTGTTTGCCGCATAGACGTATTGCCAACCGTCACCATTTTTGCCGGTTTGTGGCGTCCAGAAATTCATTCCCCATGGACGACCTATTGCAGGATAAGTGTTCCCAGTCGATAGATCTGGTTTAGAATCTGTCCCCATCAAAGGATTGACATAGTCCACAGGATCGGTAACTTTAGTTACCTGCTGAGCATGTAGTCCATTAACTAGACCACAAGCCATCAAAAAAGTTAGGTACCGCTTTTTCATATACATATATTTCAAATAATTATGGCATCTCCAACGAAGATACCCATTGATTTTTCATTCCCCATTTTTTGTTAGGAGTATTTCCAGCTTTGAACACTAGTGTACCTCCATTTTGTAATTCTTCTTGTGTGAGAAAATTCTTCTCCAACTTTTTTCCATTTAGGAAAACATCCTGTATGTAAATATTCTTTTCACTAAAACCATCAACAGTTACATCAAGCTTTTTACCTTGACCATAATCAAACTCAATATGCGGAAAAAGAGGTACATTGAGATAATAAACTGGCCAACCAACACAGGAAGGATACAATCCAACAGCAGCCAATACAAACCATGCAGAATTGGCTCCCGCATCATCGTCCATCGTTCGGATATATGCCTTTGGTTCGTTTTTGTATATTCTATCTACAAATGGATCAATTCCCCGACTATTATCGTTGAAATAATACTGAACAACTGTATCAACTGCGTATTTATGCATCAACTCTTGTCCGCGCCAAGGCTCAATAGTCGCGTTATACAAAGATGGCACCTGAATATCGGGTTCGTTTGCATGGTTGTACAAATCATTGTCAAAAAAATAGTTCAATTCCTTAACAAACACATCATCTCCTCCCGCTAATTGAATCAAGCCTTTAATATCAAAGGGAACAAACCATCTGTATTGCCATATAGTTCCTTGATACAAATGCCTTGCTTGCATTCGATCAACATCACTTCTCTTAATATCTTTAAAATCTTTATCCCAATATTTTTTGTAATCCAAAGCTTTTTGTAAATATTTAGATGCAAGATCTTTTTTTCCTACTATTTGAAAGATTTCTCCCATCGCCCAAGTATCGTAACTATATTCCAAAGCTTTATCAGGTGTAGAGAAATCAAGATGATCTACTTCAGACTGTAGAGAATCCAATATTGAGGCAAAATCTACTTTATAACCTTTTCGATAAGCATCTAACAAAACAACAATAGTATGTTCCGTTCGAACAGTATTGGATGGTTCTTTTTTAGTAGCATAATCTTTTTTCCCATAAGGATAAAGATTTGCCAATGAGTTGACAATATCTTGATATTGTTTCGGATAAAAGAGTGACAATAAAGGCAACTGCGTTTTATAGTTATCCCAAACAGACCATCCATTGTACATCTCCGTCTCAGAAATTTTTTCTTGTCCATCAATAGTCAAATATTTCCCGTCTTTCTCAGAAATCAGGAATGGGGATTGCATAGTCCGATATAATAGAGAATAAAAAAGCTTTTCTCTTTGCTTATCTCCGAAGACTTTAATATGACCTAATAGTTCATTCCAATTATTTTTAGCCGAAAATCCGATGGAAGATTTAGTATCTAATTGAGAAATTTGCTTTTGAGCATATTCTTGACTTACGGCAGATATACCAACCCAAACTTTGATCAAATTATTTTTTCCTTCAACATCACCAATTACTTTATGCTCTCCATTATTTTTCCAATTCAATGGTTGGGAAAATTTTAAAGAATAATAAGTGCGATAGATACCGACTCCACAAGTGGTACGAGCATCAATCCAACCATTAATTTCATTAGGATTTGTTGTGTGTTCTTCAGCTACAAAACCATTTGCCAACGTATGACTAAAATCAATGCTAAATCCTTTTTTCACAGAGGGCAAAAAATAAGATTCTTCCCCGACATTCTGTAATGATTGGATATTGACTTTTATTCCATTTTGGAAAACCACGTCAAAAAAACCAGGACCAGCATTTTGATATACTTTGGTAAGATTGCAGGTATCTGGCGACCCGACAAAAGGCGTAATCATCAAATTACCACCACTTCCCATACAGCCAACTCCTTCTACTCTATTATGCGTAAA
>QFOI01000022.1:0-2265 GCA_003241175.1 Pseudopedobacter saltans | reverse complement strand
TAGCCGCATACTCGTACCCAGTATGTGTATTGGGATAAGTCTGTGGAGCAATATCCAACAAACCAAAAGGTGCCGAAGCACCAGGAGACATCTGTCCATGGTCGCCACTCGAACCTAAAAAAACATTGACCTTAGAAGCAGGTTGAGTTGTCTCGGCCTGCTGACTATACGCATAACTAAAACAACTCAAACTCAATGCAACTATAAAAAACTTACCTTTTGACAATTTCATTTATATTGTTGGATTTTGTCCATAAGCTTCCCACAACTGATCAACTGTTTTTCCGGTTTCATTTTTCCAGAAATCGTCAGAATATGTGTTCGCCCTCATGGCATTATCCAATTTCACAATAAGACCTTTTTTAACATTTTTATCTAACCAAATGAAGAACCTTGCCGTAATACGGTAAGAATTTGTATAGCTTTGGCTGCTTTTGTAAGCAGGCAATGTCCATTTAGCCGCCTCGTTATTTACACCCAAAGTTGCCCTTACGTAATCCGCAATTCCTTCCGTCACCCATATCGGTTCATATCTTGGATAACCTTGTACCACGTGCATTGCCTCATGCGTCACAACATCCAAATCCTCTGGATTTTTCTTCATCCATTGTGGATTTACACGCATCAATCCACCACCTGTTGCCGCAACAGCAGTGTACGCCGTATCGATAAAGATAGTAACTTTTTTGGTAGATTTTGGATTGTAGATTTTACATTCTTTGGGATAGACCGCGTAAAAAGTTTCGATCATCTTTTTTTTCTCTGCCGGATCGAAAGTAGGATCGTTACTTACAAAGACCAATTTAATACCTCCTTTAACTGTGCTATCGATCGAATAAACAGTAGCCGGATCAAAGGCTTCCCATCTTTTTCTTCTCTGGCCGTCAGCATAATTGGCCACACAAGAAATCATCATCAAACCAAAAACAATTTTTTTCATACAAATATTTTAATCATTATTTATTTTACAATGCAAATGCTTTTGGATTTGCATCTGCATTTACTGCCCATTTTTTGTTAGGTTTTGAACCCATTTTAAATTCCAAAATACCACCATTTTCCAAATCTTTTTGCGTCAGATAAGACTTGTCATATTTAACGCCATTGAGTTTGGCACTTTGGATATAGCAGTTTTCCTTGCCAGCATTAACAGTTAACACAGTAAAGACTTTACCATTTGGCATTGTTAATTCTGCTTTAGGTAAAATGGGCGAACCGATAGCATAAACACCACTAGCAGGATTGACTGGATAAAATCCCATGGAACTAAATATATACCAAGATGACATTTGTCCACAATCATCATTTCCCGTATAACCGGATGATAAATCGTTGTATTGCTCATTCAATACTTTTGCCACATAGAATTGTGTCTTCCAAGGTTTGCCAATATAGTCGTAGAAATAAGTCACATGATGACTTGGTTCGTTCCCATGTGCATACTGTCCAATAAATCCGGATGCATTACCATTCTTTTCGCTAGATGTATCTGCTAGAGTAAAGAAAGTATCTAGTTTGTTTTCAAATGCTTGTTGACCACCTGTAAGGTCAATTAAACCCTTGACATCTTGTGGTACATACCAATAGTATTGCCAAGCATTTCCTTCTGTGTATGGATTACCGCCATTACCTCCATATTGTAAAGGATTAAAGGGTTCTAACCATTGTCCATCACTTTTCTTACCTTGAAAAAATCCATTTTTAGTGTTGTAAACATTTTTATAGTAAGAAGATCTATTCAAGAAAAAATTATAGTCGTCCATCTTACCCAACTTTTTAGCCAATTGAGCCACACACCAATCATCATAGGCGATTTCCAAAGTAATAGACACAGATTGAGATTGCAGATCTTCAGGCATATAGTGGTATTTATCCCAAAGTGTAAAAGGCGAATTTTGATGATCGATAGTCGAAGATTGTTTTATCGCTTGATATGCTTCTTCCAAGTCAAATCCTTTTAATCCTTTCAAAGCAGCGTCAACAATGACAGGGATTGCATGATTACCAATCATACAATAGTTCTCTTCACCCCACAATTGCCAAATAGGTAAATAACCATAAGATTTGTAATGACGTATCATACTATTGACAAAATCAACAGTTTTCTCTGGCTGTACTAATGTGTACAAAGGATGCGCAGCTCGATAAGTATCCCATAAAGAAAAAGTAGAATAATATTTACCTGAAGACGCCGTCTGTATTGTATAGTCAGAAGCCATATATTGACCATTGACATCTGCAATGTTATTTGGCTGCGTAAATGCA
>QFOI01000360.1 GCA_003241175.1 Pseudopedobacter saltans | reverse complement strand
CTGCTGAATACTTATTGGTTTACCATGTGCTTGTTTGCCATATTTTTCATACAAAACGCGCTCATGAGCAATCTGTTGATGTATGATCAAAAAGCCACTGCTCGCCTGCGCCAATATGTAAGTGCCTTGAATCTGCAAAAAAACAGCATTTTCGGCCAATATGCTTTTGGAATCTTCTTCGGTTGGCAACAGTTCAAATCCGGCAGATGGTACATCAAAGAAGTCTTGCTCAGCACTTGAAAGGCCGGGCATAGACGGAAATCCGCTATCCGAACCTGATGGAGTCGAACCAGTAAAAAATTCCTGCCAGTTTTTTTCAGGTTTAGATTTTTCTATAAAATGAGCTTGGTTGGGCTTGGTGAAATTCTGATATAGATCTGATTTTTGGGCAGTTTCTTTTTTGTCATCCAAAAAAGGAAGATTTAACGCATCCAACTGTTGGATGTCCGCATTTAAGGAAAAATCCAAAGAAGGGGCAATGCTGGATTGTGCCAAAGCATGCTTTACCGCTGCTTGGACGAACGCATAAATAATTTTTTCGTCTTCAAACTTGATTTCTTGTTTGGTTGGATGCACATTGATATCCACCTCTTTCGGATCAAGATCAATGAAAAGAACATATAGGGGAAAACTATCTTTTGGCAATAGTTGGTCAAAAGCATTACTAACCGCATGATTCAGGTAAGGACTCCGAATAAATCTACCATTTACAAAGAAATACTGGTCACCACGTGTCTTGCGAGCCGCCTCAGGTTTGCCGATGAATCCTTGTATGTTGAGATAATCCGTTTGGTCTTTTACGGATACGAGTTTGGAATTAAGTTGATTACCCAAAAGCTGCACCACTCTTTGTTTGAGTGTTCCCGCCTCTAGATGAAACATTTCTTGATTGTTGGCATACAAGGCAAAAAATATATCGGGGAAAGCCATGGCGACATGAACAAATTCATCCACAATATGGCGCATCTCGGCGGCATTGCTTTTCAAAAAATTGCGTCGTGCAGGAATATTGAAAAACAAGTTTTTCATTGCGATAGACGTACCATCTGGCGCAGCGCAAGGTTCTTGGTTGACCACTTGACTGTTTTCAATCGTGACAAGAGAGCCCAGTTCGTCTTCCTTTCTTTTGGTTTTTAGTTCAACTTGGGCAACTGCAGCGACAGAAGCCAGCGCTTCTCCGCGGAAGCCCATTGTCCTTATCTGAAACAGATCTTCAATCTTTCTTATTTTACTTGTGGCGTGCCTTTCAAATGCTAAACGCGCATCAGTTTCACTCATACCCTTGCCATTGTCCACCACTTGGATCAATGCTTTCCCTGCGTCTTGAATATAGAGTTTAATGGAAGTTGCTCCAGCGTCTACTGCATTTTCCAATAGTTCTTTCACCGCACTAGCAGGTCGTTGTATGACTTCGCCAGCGGCTATCTGATTGGCAATATTGTCTGGTAATAGTTGAATAATATCCACGCCTTCCTCTCTTATTTTTTTGAAAGCGGTAAAATTAACGATTATATGATAAAGATGATTTGTATTATGTAAATAATTGATTTACAGTATTTATAACAAAATAAAGTTCATTTATCTAGTTAAACTTTTACAAAAGCTTCACGTCTAATCTTCACAATAAATGATAGATTTGAAAATAGATATGCCAAATTAACTTGAAACGTTTTTTAATTGGATTTCTGTTGCTGATTCGCCTTAATGTGCATGCACAGGATTCTATAACCCACAGCCCTTTATACGAAATGTTTATCGCTGCTCATCCTGTGGACACAGGCTCAGGAAGTGGAAAACTTTTCGCTGTCCCTGTATTTGGACATACTCCGGAAGGTGGTTATGAATATGGGGCTGCCACATTTAAGAATTTCTTTTTGCCTACCAATATCAATGCTAGATCAAGTTTTGTTACGGCCAAAGGTTCCTGGACATCTCGACACGCACTTAATTTTATTGGCTATGGGGAATTCTGGTCTAATCAAAACAGTTTTTACTGGAATATCGATGTCCGACATCAGGAGTATCCATTTTATTATTATGGAATTGGAAACAGGACAAAATTAAACAATGCCATTCTTTTGGAAAATAGACTTTCCCATATCAATATAGAGTCCGCCAAAGAGTTGTGGAAGCATTACTATATGGGTCTCAATCTCTTATTGGAAAAACAAGTTTTTTCCGTTAAAGACACTGTTCGAAGAAATCAGTCCTCCATACCGCCAAATGAACGCAAAGGAACCTATCTTAATCTAGGACTTGTACAGATGTACGATACGCGGGACAATACTCAATACACCTCCAATGGAATATATGCTTATTTAAAACTGTCATTTTATCCTGAGTTCAAAAGGGACAACGATTTTACAGGCACGCAGATCAATTTTAATTTCAAGGCATTTAAATCGCCAGTAGACCAATTGACTTTAGGTTACAATGTTGTGTACAATGCTTTTGGAAGCAAAATAGCACCATTTTACATGCTACCTCAATTAGGAAATGATCAGATTATGAGAGGTTTTTACGAAGGGAGATTTAGAGACAAAAAACTGATGGCACATCAACTAGAAGTTAGATACCGTTTTATCGAACGACTGGCGATCACAGGATTTGTTGGCAATGGTGCTACCACTCCGAACAAATGGCGATTGCAGGATTTTAGAACCTCTTACGGAGGTGGCCTTAGGTATTTTTTTGATGTTAGACAACGCTCAACCATACGTTTTGATTATGCCATGACGCAACATTTGGCTGGAGAAAAAAGGCAAACGGGCATTTATGTCACATTGGGTGAAGCATTTTAATATTTAGTAATATGAACAATAGATTTTTGTTTTTCTTGTCGGGATTTGTATCCATCTTTTTATTGTCTTTTTCTGTAAAAGCACAAAGATTCGAACCTTCCTTTCATATTGGTGCAGAGTATAACTATCTGTATTCTACACACAGTACAAAGTTTCGTGGACCGAGTGTTTATTTGGATAAAGAACTCAACAAACATTGGGCTATTGGCTTAGGTGCCGGTTACAATACTTGTGCATATCATCCAGATAATGGATACGATCTAAAAGATTTGAAACTAGTTCCGATTTTTGCTAGTTTGACATACACTTTTAGCCATAATAGACTTCTTGATCCTTATGCTTTATTCAAAACAGGTGTTTCTATTATGAGCTACGATCAGAAAGAAGAAAATGACAATAATCCTTACCAGAAAATACACAGTACAGGTTGGTACACTTATCTAGGTGGAGGGAGTGCTATCAATATATCCAAATCTTTGCAAGCGTATCTAAACATTGGATTGATAGGTTATAAAATGAGTTTCAACGATTTGGACATTAATCCTCATGGCGTTGCAGGAAACATCGGGCTTCGTGTAAAAATATAATCCATGATTCTTTTGAATATTTTAAAAAAGACCGGAAAATCCATACAGGAAAAATGGAAGATTTACGCACAGATATTTTTGGCGATATTTTTCATAGTAGTGGCTGTACATTTTTTCTCGCAGCAGAAATATGAGTTTCACAATATCAAAATTGTACTGAAAAAAGCGTTTTTTGGATGGGTTGTCATTGGTTTTTTGATTACGTTATTGTTTGTTCTGTTACAGGGTTTGATGTATGTCTACTCGTTTCGAGCAATAGGGAAAAGGGTAAGTGTATGGAGATGTACAGTTCTTTTCCTAAAAAGAAATTTCATTAGTATTTTCTTGCCGGCTGGAGGTATTACGTCATTGGCTTTTTTCAATAGGG
This sequence comes from Pseudopedobacter saltans, assembly GCA_003241175.1. Classification (GTDB taxonomy): domain Bacteria; phylum Bacteroidota; class Bacteroidia; order Chitinophagales; family Chitinophagaceae; genus Rhizosphaericola. Next base: position 189 of record QFOI01000360.1, on the reverse strand, counting down.
AAATACATAGTAAAGACATTAAAAAATCACATATTCAGGCATCGTCCACCATATATGCCGTAGTTGGCATTCTTTCCGTTGTATTGGTGGCTATTCCCGCTTTATGTTTTTCTTTTAGTACAAATCTAGCAGAGCCAAATGCTTGGATTGCTTTATTGATTTTGGTTGTTTTCTTTATCAGTTTATTCC
>QFOI01000359.1 GCA_003241175.1 Pseudopedobacter saltans | reverse complement strand
CAGCCTAAAAAGACAGCAATAGTCAAAAGAAAATAAAGGGTTCGTTGCGGATACACGTTGTTGTTTTTTAATATTTCGAGGTGGGTTCAAAACTAAACATTTTTATTTTCAAACCAAAAGGCTGTAGTAATATTTTACATAATGTATTGAAAATCAAAATTTTACAATTTGTCCCCCATTTGTCCCCCTATCCTTTTACATTAAAAGTAATCAAAACTAATATCTTAGCTTCTGTATAGACATTTGACAAAATGCTATATGTACTAAAAACTACTTCAACAATATATTTTATGAAACGTTCCCCATAACATTATTATCAAAGCCCCTTTCAGCCCTTGACTTATCGTATTACAGAAATCCACATTTTATTTATTAAAACCGTTTTGGTAAATAACTTTTTTGTCAAATACATATTTCGCCCTTAAAGAATGAATCTATTATTTACCCATTTATCTATCATCAACAAAACTGTTTCACCAACGCTCAGTATGGCCGTCTCCATTGCCTCCATTTTGCTTTTATCCTATCTCTATTTTGAAATTAGGGAAATAAATAAATTACGAAGTAAACAGAAAAGTATCCATCAACAATTAAACGAATTGTCTGAAAAAGTGTATAGGGTATCCGCTGAACTTAATGACATCAATAGACATACGCAGACGGAAATATTGATCAACAAGGCTTTTCGCAATGCGCCTACAAAAGCCTGTAGCCATGCAAATAGGCAGACGATACCATCCACCAAAAACAAATGGCAACATGTTTTTAACATTTTAAATAATGACAAGGCAAGCCCTATTGAAATTTTAGAAAAAAAATTCCCCATATTATCACAATCTGAAATCCAGCATTTTCTTCTCAAAAACCACGGATTACAACAACAAGAGATTGCTGAAATACTAGAAGTACCTAAGCAGACATTGCCTGTAAGATGGTACACAATATGTAAAAAACTTCAGATCAACACGGAAATACTGAATGTAGAAGTATCAAATAATTAATTACAACGAAAAAAGTCCAAGACAAGTTTGTTGGACTATATGAAAAACACCTACACCTAAGAACGGGGCCAATTCTTGGCCCTTATTTTTTTAATTCAAAAGTCCCTTTTTGACATCATCTAACTTGTATCTGGAAATGGGAACCATATCTCCAGAAGTCAATAGGACATATTGTCCATCTTTTTTGATAATGCTTTTTACGAAAGACCTATTGACTAAATGCGACTGGTGTGTACGAATGAAACCATAACTAACCAATATAGATTCGTAATGGTGCATAGGCTGAGAGGACAGTAATTTTTCCCCGTTTTCTAAATGGATAAATGTGTATGAATTGTCACTTTCACAGCGAACTATTTCCCTTACATAGACAAATCTTGTCTCTCCCGTCGCAGCAATGGCAATACGATGGTTCTCGATATGGTGTCGATTTTGCAAAATAGAAAGTAGGTTGTCCAAGTTTTCGTTTTTCCGCTGTAATGACAATCTTTTCTCCACTCTTTCAACTGCTTTCTTCAGTTGCTCAATATCAATAGGTTTCAAAATATAATCTACCGCAGATACACGCAATGCCTGAATACCGTAATTATCATATGCAGTTACAAAGACAACAGCAAGATCCGAATAACTAATTGCTTCCAATACTTCGAAACCAGACTTTCCCGGCATTTGAATATCGAGGAAGATCAGATCCGGTCTTTTTTCCTTTATGAGGAATACAGCTTTATTGCTGTCTGTCTCACTGCCGATAATCTCAATCTGTGGACAGTATTTATTCAATAATGCTGAAAGATTTACAATATTGTTGTGTTCATCGTCTACTAAAATAGCCTTGATCATTTGGGTAGCCAGTTTTGAAATTGAATAATCGTGACGGTATTGCCAGGCTCACTTTTCATATTTAAAACAATGTTTGTCTTTCGATGCCATTTGTTGTAGGCAGCAATCCTTTTCTTTACAAGATCCACACCGTACCCAGCCTTGTACTCCTCTACATCGAAACCTTTGCCATTGTCTTTAATAGCCATAAAAAGATCATGCTCTACCGTGTATAATCGTATACTCAAAAGTCCTTTTTCACCAAGACCAGATATACCGTGTTTAACACTATTCTCGATTAAAGGTTGAGCCAACAATGGCATTACATTGATTTCATCCATAGGAAGATAAGGCTCAACATCTTTTTCAAACTTGAAATTAAAACGAAGTTGCTCAAAATGAATATAGTTTTGCAGATTGCCTATTTCCTCTGAAAGAGGGATGACTTCCTTTCCGCCTTTATCCAAAGTTGTTCGCAACAACCCTGAAAAACCCGAAAGATATTGATTGGCTTTTTCGATTTCGTTATTGTTCATCAACCCTTGAATAGAACTTAAGGAGTTAAATACAAAATGCGGATTGAGCTGTGCAAACAACGATTTTAATTCCAATTGATATTGGCGCTGGCGCCTTTTGGTATTGAGATAGCGCAATAAAAGAAGCAGATTTATGATGATGAGCAAACCAATAATAAAACCAATATTCTTTTTGAAAACTCTTAGGTAAGGAGACCAAACGGAATACGTTTTAAAAAAATACGCAGATATTTTATTGCCTTCACCAATATACCTAACCATCAACATATAATTGGTACCATAAGCTAAACGAGGCACTATGATAACAGAACTAGATTTTTTCCATGGAATAGAAGTGTCTCCATTCCTTTCATCCATATCCACTAGTTTGTATTCAAAAATATTATTACCATGATCTGGAGGCCAGTTTCTGAAGAACAAGGCTAGACGAGCATTTCCTGGAAATTCTGGAAAAGAAAACGAATTGGGTCTCGACCCTTTTTCTCCCTCGTGTTCAACTGCCTTTCGTCGAGAAATCTCTTCCACCCTATTTGCAAATACAGGTAATTTACTGGTGTTGCTAGAAGCGTAATAATAACCGGTCAAAAAAGGTTCTTGACTTGCTATTGCTGCCATTGCAAGCGAAATATTATCAACAGTAGAATCCACACTTTTGTTGATTGTGTTGACAGTTTGCATAGCTGCTTGCATCCTATTATTTTGCCCCAACGAATATATTACATGGCAAATACACAACATCAGTAATATGATATGTTTCAATAATTTCATTTGTTATTTTCCATTTTCATTTTGAAGTAGCTCACAAGGTAAAATAACACCAAAATTAGTTTCTGCAAAAGCTTTAAGCGATAAGCAGTGGTTTATATCTTGTATTTGGCTGTTTTTCTGATAAATCTGAACACACCGCTACAAACCATTTTTGAAAAAACACTATTTTAACATACACCACACATTAACAATAGAAATACACTTGGACTATGTTAAAAAATGGAACTTCTTGATACCAAGACTTTTAAGTTATAAGTGTATGGATCTATGTTGGTATGGCATTTGCGTTCTTTTACCTTGTGCAAACTAGTTTGCTACTATATTGAGAGATCCACGCTTCTCTTTCACTCCATAACTAATACCTAAAGAAGATCTATGCACTTTTTAAACAAATATGCGCTGCTTGGGCTTTTTACAGTCATGTTATTTTTCGCTCTGGATGCCGGAGCGCAAGACTCTACCAATAAAACAAAATCAACCTTAAACATTAGAGGAGTTGTGCAAGATACTGCGGGAAAAAAGATTCCCAATGCGGTATTGTTTATTTATGGAGACACCATCCATTCTGACAGCACTGGTCGATTTAAAATAAATGTTACCAAAGGCGACTCAGTGGTTATTAAAGCAAAAGGATATTACACGATAGGATACAGACCCAAAAGTGACACTAGCGCGATTACACTTTTACCGTTACCCGTCGATACATTCTCTACAACACCAACAAAAGATAGTACTGCAAAAAACACAACTATACAAAAAGGAACGGATACCACTATTAATAACAATACAACAAATACAAAAGACTCTTCCGCACTGTTACCTG